>JBGSYX010000064.1:0-8724 GCA_041750735.1 Cyclobacteriaceae bacterium | reverse complement strand
GTCATTATCGGCTGATTTCACATAAACTTTGGCTCCCTTGGCTTCAAGATTTTTTACGAGAAACTCCGTGTCTCTAAGCCATCGCTCGTTTACAGGACCTATACTAATTCCGATATGTACCGGTAAGTCTCTGGTGCAGCTATTGGTTGTAAAGAAAAAACAAATGACTGCCAGCAATCTTATTATCGTTTTCATTTTCGTAAAGTTTAAAAATCCCAAAATGTCTGTTCAGCAATGCCTTATGCATTTGAATGTACGGAAAAAGGGCGTCAATTGCTACTTTTTGATTCAGAGATTGTAATCCACGGATCGGATTTTACGAAAGAAAAGGAGCTGGGAAAAATAGCAGTATATTAAAAATCAATTCAAAAAAATGGCCATTTGTGCTATTATAGGGGATTATTTATAACTTTTATAATTCAATTACTTTTTTTGGGTTACCATTTCAATTTCTAATCATTAAGCACGGATGAACAATCATTCACTGATCGAACGGATCAAAAAAAATGATGGTGAGCAGGTACTAAGAGAAATCTATCAGCAACATCGCAACGAATTCCTCCATTGGGCAGTTCGAAACCATGCTTGCTCAACGGAAGAAGCGAAAGAAGTGTTCCAACAGTCCATCGTTGTATTTTATGAAAATGTTATTCATGGAAAAGTTACTACAATCGACGTGCAAATGAAAACCTACATATTCGGGATTGGAAAGTACAAACTGATGGAGCTGATACGTCGGCGTGATAGTATGAGAGAACATATTGACGAAGAGTCAATGGAAATTACTGATATCTATCATGGCATGTTCGATGATCAATATGAATCTAAGCTTTCGCAAATAGAAGTATGCCTGCGCCAGATTGGCGAACCGTGTAATACGATACTGCAGCATTATTATTACCATAAAAAATCCATGCAGGAAATCGCTGATCTGATGAACTACAAAAACCGCGAAACAGTAAAGAACCTGAAATACAAGTGCCTGATGCGACTGAAAAAGAATTTTTTCACTTCAGGAGCAACATTAACAACCGAATTATCATGAAAGACCATAAGAAATTAATCGAAAAATTTGATTTCGTCCTGGATAATTCCGCAAAGGATGAACATATACAAATAGCCCATCAAGAAATTAATGGCGATGATAAGGTTCTGGCCGAGTTTAAGGAACATAAAATACTGGTTGATGGTATCAGGTATGCTTCACGGAAAAAACTACTTGAATCCATAAAGACATGGGACGCTGAAATGACCTCTATCCCAAAGAACAGGCAATTTTTCATGCAAAAACGGTGGTTTTTAGCAGCCGCCTCCATCATAATTATTTTTACTTTCATTGCCATTCTCAGCTATTTCATTAGACCGGAGCATGAAAAACTGATAGCGAATTATTACCAGCCATACTCCTATGGGACTGATATCACACGTGGAGATACGGCGGCAGATGGCAATGACTTTTTTGAGGCATATCAAAATGGGGAGTACCAAAAGGTAATTGAACTATACAATTCTGTCGGGAATTCCAGCGATCCGGTTATGACAGATTTTTTATATGCTAATTCCTGCCAGGCACTCAAAATGTACGATTCGGCAATTCCTGTTTTAGAAAGGATTTCTCGAATGGACAACCCGTTGGCACCCGCTGCTAAATGGTATCTGGCAATTTCTTTTATTTCAGAAGATGATAGCGACAAAGCCGCCCTCGTTTTGCACGAACTTACTGAAATGAAAAGTAGCTATGCTGCCAAGGCTGAGTCCTTGTTGCGTGAACTTGAAAAATAAGTCGTTGCATACAAAAGTCATTTTCCAGTTAGCCTGGAATCTGAGGACTTATTCGTAATTCATCCATTCCCGTGGGCCATGATATTTACAGGAAAGTGAGGCTATTTGACCGGCCTTTTCCATAGAAAAAAGGAAATTATTGCTTTGGGCATAAAAAAAGCAAAAAGCACCCATCAGAATGTCCCCGGCGCCCATGGTATCAGCCACATCCACCTTCGGTACTTCAAGAAGCAGATTCACCTCGCCTTCATTAACAATCATCGGTTTGCTGCCGCGCGATATTACCACTTTTTGAACGCCTTGTTGTAGAATGTAATCCGTTATTTCATTGTATTTGGACAAGTTTGGCGGAAAAAAATCATCGCTGCAAATGGCTATGTCGATATATTTTAAAAGCTTCTCGGTGTTGTGCTTCCAACTTCCGCCATCGAATACTGTAGTTATGCCAAGTGACTTGCATAGCCTGGCAAAAGGAATTGCCGAATCGATGTAAAATCCGTCAAACATGGCAATGGAATATCCGTCATTTATATCGGCGATTTCGGCCAGGGGGTTTCGCTTTGGAAGGTAGGAGACAATGGTTCTTTTTCCGGTTTCAATATTGGTGATAATCGACGCAAATACAGGTTCTTCTTTCACTTCCTTGAGCATATCATGAAACGAAATCTTACGCTTTTTCAGCTGGTCATGGATGGTTTGTGTGAAATTGTTCTGACCGATAGCAGTCACTAATCGCGCATTTCCGCCAAGATGCTGATATGTGATGGCCGCGTTCGTAGCGGGCCCACCTACGTAAGACTCAAATTTTTGCGCTTTGATTTTTGCATTTTCTTCCGGATAGTGATCAGTCAAAAAATGCAGGTCGATGGTAGTTAGTCCCCAAAAAAGTCCTTTCATAAAAATATTTTTACCCAAAATTCATTGTTTTCATGAATAATAAGTAGGATAAAAGTCATGTATCTCTATTTTTGATTGATTTTTTGAAAGGCAATATATTTTGAAGTTCGGTAACGTAGGAATAGGAAATTATGCCGTAGAATTAAAACGCAGAATATTTACTTGAAAACATTTTTAATGACAAAATATCGGTTTAATCAATTTATAAACAATGTATAGGAAAGAAATAAAAGTAATCGACTGCACCCTCCGAGATGGTGGGTTGATGAATAACTGGCAATTTTCTGATGAATTTGTCAAGGCGGTATATATGGCGCTGGTTGAAGCCGGTGTCGACTATATGGAAATCGGCTATCTGAGCAGCGAGACAGCTTTCTCAAGAGATGAAGTAGGACCTTTAAAATTTTGTGATAAGAAAGATCTGGAACGGTATGTAGGAAAAAACGAGACGAATTTGAAACTGAGTGCGATGGCTGATATCGGACGTATCTTTCCGAACGAGATACCAAACGCTAAAGACTCGGTGATCGATATGGTCCGCGTAGCGTGCTATGTTCACCAGATTGATAAAGCAATATCACTAGCCGAACATTGCATGGACAAAGGCTATGAAACCACCATAAATCTGATGGCTGTCTCGAAAGTGAATGAAACCGAAATTGATGAAGCGCTGAACGATATTTCAAAGAGCAGGGTGCCAGTTTTTTACATTGTAGATAGCTTCGGCAGCTTGTACAGCGAGCACATTGAACATTTCGCGAGGAAATACAAAAAAGCATTGCCTGGTAAGGAGATCGGCATTCATGCTCACAACAACATGCAACTTGCCATGAGCAATACTATTACTGCGATCGTAGAAAATTGCAATTACCTTGACGCTACAATTCTCGGCATGGGAAGAGGTGCCGGAAACACACCTCTGGAAATTTTGATTGCGTTTTTAAAGAATCCAAAATATCGGCTGTTGCCTATACTCGATGTGATTCAAAACTATGTAGCACCGTTGCAGAAAGAGATCGAATGGGGCTATCATATTCCATACCTCATCACTGGTGCATTGAACGAGCATCCACGTTCGGCAATTAGTTGGATGGCTTCAGAGGAGAAAAATGATTTTGTGAAATTCATGAAAAGTATGCACGACTACGAAATGGTAGATTGATAGCCACTCATAAACCTAAATAAGCAATCTAAACGTCTTCCTGGATTCCGGTAAGACGTTTTTTATATATTCAACATGGTATTTCGAATTTTTCCTACAGGCAAAATTGAATGCCCTCCTGAAATAGAGAATTTAGTAATATAAATTAATCGATGGATTCTATTATTTTAGCATATTCAATTTCAGAAATGTAAAATGTATGATTAGTCCGGAAATTTTTTTACTCTGCACAACAGCCGCCACTATAGGCTTAGTACATACAGCGCTGGGGCCAGATCATTATCTTCCGTTTGTGATGATGGCAAAAGTACGGAAGTGGACATTGAAAAAAACTGTCTGGATAACCATACTTTCTGGACTAGGGCACGTGCTCAGTTCGGTTGTCTTGGGTTTGTTAGGTATTTTCATAGGAGCGGAGTTGATGAAACTTGAATTTTTGGAAGCTTGGCGAGGTACATTAGCAGCCTGGCTACTTATCGGATTCGGGTTTGCATACTTTGTTTGGGGAGTATTCCGAGCAATAAAAAATAAAAAACATTCCCATATTCATATGCATGAAGGCGGAGTGATTCATGATCATACTCATAGCCATATGGGTTTACACGCTCATGTTCACGACCAACCACAAGCTAAAGCGCTAAATGCACCATTTGCTCCACATCATCACCATCACACGGTAGTAAAAGATATTACGCCCTGGATTTTATTTACAATTTTTGTGCTAGGGCCATGCGAGCCTTTGATCCCGTTGCTCATGTATCCTGCTGCAAAAAGTAGCATGGCAGGAATGTATTTAGTGGCCACTGTCTTTGCAATCACTACCATTGTAACCATGGTTGGGATAGTATTATTAGGTGTATGGGGTGTGGGCTTTGTGAAGTTTGGAAAGCTGGAGCGATTTACCCACGCTATAGCTGGAGCTACTATTTGTTTATCGGGCCTTGCAATCATGTTCCTTGGATTGTAGAATGAGTTCCCGCAGCAATTGAGAGGATTTCAACAACTAAAGTTGAATATTGGAAAATAGCCAGCAAAGCGGGTTTCATAATCGTTTAATAAGTCGAAAAGTTTATTAATTTTGCATCCGATTTTGGGTGTTGCCCTAATCATATCAGGTTCCATAGCTCAATTGGATAGAGCAACTGCCTTCTAAGCAGTAGGTTGTGGGTTCGATTCCCGCTGGAATCACCAGTAAATCAAGCACTTACGACAAAATTTAGTTGTAAGTGCTTTTTTATTTGCACACAATTTGCACACATAAATTTTTAGGTTCCTTCATCTATTAGTGTCCGCCTGACTTCAATAAAGATCCATTATTCTTCAATAAAGAATCTTTAATCTTCATTTAGTTCGGATTTCAATATTTTTCCCTCCCGATCAGCCTGGCTATCCGTTTTAGAAAGCAAGTTGCGCTGCGTTCTCTCCGTCCGGTATCGGACGGCAGGATGTTTTCAGAATTCTGTAAGGGTTACCGTCAGAATCTGAAAACACATCTTGCAATGACACTCCCTAAAAAACACCCCCAATCCCGGAAATACATGATTCGACAATGGCGCCATTTGATTTGGTTATATGGGCCAGTTGGTTTCAAAAACCGGGTCTTCATTTGGTTAGGGCTTAAAGAAAGTATTCGGAGGAGTAGGTTGAAGTGCTGATGCCATTGGCTTCCAGTAAAACTGATGAAATACCCTCTGTTTGGTTATAGCAACACTCATGATTTGATCGCAAACTATAACCTAACGATGACCATTAAAATCTCAATTCATTTTTGGCAATACCTTTTCATTGATAGCTATCAAAAATCACTTACTGCTCCAAAAAGGAGTGGATTAGTTGAAAAATACTACAAATTACCCATAAAAATGGGTATAAATACCCATAGACTTTTATTGCTGAATCAAGGTTCTTTGTGAGGAACAATAACACACAATCACCATGAATGACCTGATACTAACAACCATCAAAAAAGAGGAGATTCAATCACTCATCGAGGAAGCCCTTAAAAAGGTCCTTTTACATAATGAGGCTCAGACTGAAAGTAATGATACCTTTCTGGACGTAGATCACGCCGCTGCTTTCCTTGGCATTGCAAAACCCACCCTGTATGCAAAATGTGCCGGGAAGACAATTCCTCATATCAAAAAAGGAAAGAAGCTCTATTTCCAAAAAAACGAACTCGTGGCATACCTGAAGAGCGGAAGACAAAAGACTGAAGATCAGATGCGCGCCGAAATACAGATTGTGGCATCACCTAGAAGAAAGAGATCCTGATTAAGTAAAGGCTATGAATCAGTCAGCGACTTCTGCCCAAAAGGTGCAGTCCTCTAAACGATCTGCCCGATTGCAAAACATTGAGAACTTCCTCAATGACTATTATGATCTTCGCTATAACAACATTACCCACCAGGTAGAGTTCCGGACGAAAGAAAACTGTCCTTTTTCACCGGTCAACGAAAATACCATTTATCGCACCATGAGCCTGCATGGAATCAAGACCTCGATTCATGAGATTAGAATATTGCTTGGATCTGATTTTGTGCCGGAGTACAATCCCATTACAGACTATTTCAAGACCATCCAATACATCTGGAGCGACAAGATATTTGGAGATTATATCGGACAGCTGGCCAGCCACGTGCATGTGAAGAACGCTGAACGGTTTTCTATCCAGCTGAAGAAATGGATGGTTCGATGTGTGGCCTGTGCCCACCTGCCGGATTACTACAACAAGACAGCCCTTATCCTGGTAGGAGAACAACAAAACACCGGAAAGTCGTCATTCATCCGTTACCTGTGTCCACAGAAACTGTCGGGCTATATGACCGAAAACATCTCCACCGACAAAGACAGCCTGATCGCCATCTGCGAAAATTTCCTGATCAACCTCGACGAACTCTCCACCCTGTCGAAAATAGAGATCAACGCGCTTAAGAGCATTTTCTCCAAGGATAGGGTCAAAGTCAGACTCCCCTTTGAGCGGAGAGCCACCACACTGAACAGAGTCGCGAGCTTCATTGGCTCCACGAACAAGGCTCAATTCCTGACCGATGAAACAGGGTCTGTACGCTTCCTTACGTTTGAAGTAGATGCGATTGACTGGGCCTATGCAGAACGCATCAAAATCGACATTGCCTGGAGCCAGGCATATAAATTATGGATAAATAATTTTAATGCTGAACTGACAATGGATGAGTATAAGGAGAATGAACTCATCAATAACAGCTATAAGGTCGTTACGCCGGAATTGGATCTCGTGTTGCGGTTTCTACAGCCTGGAACCAGGGAGCACCACGAGCATTTCTGTACCACCACCGAAATCGCCGAATACCTGACGGCACAGACGGACCGCAGAATACCAATCAATGCCATCAACCTGGGCAGGGCCTTGAAAACGGCAGGTTTCAACAGGGAACAGCGCAGTGGGCATCAGGATCAGGCGTTTCCAGTGAAAGGATATTATCTATTTCACAAATCATCTTACTAAGTTACTATTGTTCTTCTATTGTGCAGGTTATCAGCATGTTATCCAATAGTAAGGTATAAATATTATCTTACTATGATCTTACTAATCCTACTAAGTAAACTAGCTCCCAATAGGGGAAAAAGTATGATCAAATAGTAAGATAGTAACCATAGTAAGTTACTATTGTAAATAAAATGTTTTTTTTCTCCCTTAAGTAAATGTTCTTTACCTCTAAGCCTCCAAGAAGCCGGATGGAGGAAAAGCCACAGAAAATCCAGATTTGATCCCTATCAGAAAGTCCTTTGATTAATCCTTAGGGAGGAAAAAGTATGACGTGTCAGATTTCTCCGGTTTAAGATCAATGAGTATAAATCTGCAGCCCTCTTTGCAAGATGTGTTTTTTGGGTCAAAAAACTTCTTGCCCCGATGAGTCGGGGGCATCCCTGCCTCGCAACTCGGCGGATGATAAGAATGATTTGCTGGTGAAAAGAAAAAAAATTCTCGCAGGAACCAGAAAAACGAAATACAAAAGACAGAATTCAAAATTCGTATTTCGAAATACAGAAGACGAATTCTGCTTTATAGAATAGTTCAGAATTTCCGCATTATGGAAATGCCGAGGCCAAGTTTGGAAATGGTTGGGTTTCTGTATGTGACCTGGGTGGAGAATATCCATTTTTCTTTAGTATAATTCACTCCTACTCCAACATCCGGATAAATATCGAAATTCGAATTTATGGTGTCTGTTTCTTTGTCATTTCCAGATTCTGAGTAAAACAACACTTTATTTTCAAAAAGATATGAGACGGTGGGAATAACGGCAATAAATGGTTGCCATAAGGTATTTTTCAAAATGTTGAATCTAACAGCTATAGGAAGTTCAATACTTTTATTGATGTTTCTTATAGCATATACATCTTCAACGGTCCATTCAGGAACCGAAACGGAATATGTATTTTCAAATTCCTTATATCGGATGGCAGAGGTATATTGCAAACCGTATGCTATTGAAAAACGTTTTTCTTGCCAAAGTAATCCCTGATAACCCGCAGAAAAACTAAAGGCTGATTTTTCGCTATACGAATCATCATAATAGTTAAGTGTTAAGGAGTTTTCTACGGCATACGGAGTAAACGTAACCCCCCCATAATGTTGTGCCCTAACGCTGCCGATACAGCAAGTGAGGACGAGGATAACAAGTAGCTCTTTCATGTTGATATAGTTTGGTGAAAAAATAGAATTCGCTTTCAGAACTTCCGCATGATGGAAATGCCGAGGCCTACTCTTTTTAAAATAGAAATTGGCCTGTAGGTTAGTTGCGCATTAAACATCCATTCACCTGCCTTATAATTGGCGCCAAGGCCAATATCCGGCAAAATGAATGGGTACTTCATCTGATCCATAGCATATTCATTCCCAT
>JBGSYX010000063.1:0-48831 GCA_041750735.1 Cyclobacteriaceae bacterium | reverse complement strand
AATTTTAAATTCTAAAATAGAAAAAGTCTCCTTACTACCGAAAAATACTCAGTACCAATTTTAACTTAACTATATCCATCTAAATCAAATCAACTGGGATAAAACAAAATAAAATTTTAATGGCAGTAAGTAGAAAATAGTAAAGGTATTTTTAAGAAATTACAAATTTACAAATCAATGATTAGTAGAGTTATTAATATACTTAAGCAGATTAAGGAGGTATATGTCAAAAAACACTTTTACAAATCTTTTTCGCAAGAAGGAGAAGACATGATCTTAAGTCGCATAATTGGTGAAAAAAAGGATGGTTTTTATGTTGATGTTGGTGCTCATCACCCAAAAAGATTTTCAAATACATATTATTTTTATAAGCGCGGATGGAAAGGGATTAATTTAGATGCGATGCCTGGTAGTATGAAGTTATTTCAAATAATCCGTTCCAGAGATATCAACTTAGAGATTCCAATTAGTAGCAATAACGAAGAATTAACATATTACATCTTTAATGAGCCTGCGTTGAATGGTTTCTCAAAGATTTTATCAGAAAATAGAAACATTGAAGGTAATGACTATTTTATAGTTGATGAAATACCACTTCATACTCAGACGCTAACACAAATCTTAGAAGTATATTTGCCAATAAACACAACAATTGATTTTCTAACAATAGACGTTGAAGGTTTGGATTATGAAGTTCTTAAATCTATTGATTTTCAAAAATATCAACCCAGATTGATACTTGTGGAATTATTAAACAACAACTTGGAAGAAGTATTAAAAAGCAATGTGACTCTTTTTCTGAAAAGCAATGGATACAGTTTACATTACAAAACATTAAATACTGCCTTTTTCTTGAAAAATAGTGATTTGAATGGATAATTCTGCCCCAATAGTATTATTTACCTATAACAGAATAGAGCATACTAAGCGAACCTTAGATGCACTCAAAAGTAATATAGGCGCAACTAATTCTACTTTATTGATTTTTAGCGATGGTCCTAAATCTGATATTGACAAGACTCGAATCATAGCTTTGCGCTCCTATCTAAAAAGTATTAGCGGATTCCGGAAAGTTGAAATTATTGAGCGCGACCAAAATTTGGGTTTATCAAGGTCCATAATATCGGGATTAAGTGAAATTTTCTCAATTTATGATAAGGCGATAATACTGGAAGATGATTTGGTAACATCTAAGTATTTTTTGAAATACATGAATGAGGCATTGAATATCTACTCCAAAGAAACAGATGTTATTTCAATTCATGGTTATATTTATCCAGTAAAAGAGATTCTTCCTGAAACATTCTTTTTAAAAGGAGCTGATTGTTGGGGATGGGCCACCTGGAAAAGAGGTTGGGATCTATTTGAAAAAGATGGAGAGATGCTGTTGCAAAAACTTCATAAAGAAAAATTATTTAACGAATTCAATTTTAAGGGGTATGGCCCTTTTAAAAGAATGTTAAATGATCAAATAGCAGGCAAGAATGATTCATGGGCCATCCGTTGGTATGCCTCCGCCTTCTTACAGAATAAATACACTCTATATCCAGGAACTTCATTAGTTCAGAATATTGGAAATGATAGTAGTGGAACTCATTCAGGTAGCACTCAAATATATGATTCATTGGTAAAAGTAACTCCTATACATCTTAAAAAAATAAGGATAGTGGAGGCCCCAAAAGTTAGAAATGCATTGACTAATTATTTCAAATCAAATAGCTCACTCAAGAGAAGGATAGCGACAAAGATTTATGAGTTACTACATTAAGGATTTTATTCCACCAATTCTGCTTCGATATGGTAGGAGATTAATAAAACGAAGATATGGTTGGCATGGAGATTATAAAACCTGGGCCGATGCACTAGAGGCTTCATCAGGTTATGACTCAGAGATAATTCTCGAAAAGGTCAAGATATCGTTACTAAAAGTAAAAAATGGAACGGCTGTCTTTGAAAGAGATTCAATACTCTTTGACAAAATTCAATATTCATGGCCAATAACCTCAGGACTTATGTGGGCCGCTTCTTCATGCAATTCAGACCTGAGAGTATTGGATGTTGGGGGTTCACTTGGTAGTAGTTATTTCCAAAATTTGAAATTTACCGATTCCTTAAATTCCGTTAGATGGGGAATAGTAGAGCAACGCAAATTCGTTGAGATAGGGAAGAAAGATTTTGAAAATAAGATACTAAGTTTCCATACAACCATAGCTGAAGGTATGGCAATTGTAAAACCAAATGTTATTCTCCTATCGAGTGTGCTCTCATATATTGAGACTCCTTATGAATTGATAGAAGAACTTTTATCGTACAAGATACAATTTATATTTATTGATAGAACTTCTTTTATGAATAGAAAACAAGATCGAATATCAATTCAAAAAGTACATCCATCAATATATCCTGCGTCCTACCCTGCATGGATATTTAGTGAAGAAAAATTTGTTGGCTTTTTTGCTGAAGAATACGATTTAGTAGAAGATTTTGAAGCATTGGATGGTCCAGTAGATGACATTTTTTTTAAAGGTTTTTTATTTAGAAAGAAATGAATTTGGAGAAAGACATAAAGAGTGTTGATTTGCTCAATTTTTGCACCATGTTTGATTCTGCATATTTACCGTTTGGTCTTAGTTTGTACGATTCACTCACTAAGAATGCGCAGCGCTTTCATCTATATATTTTAGCTTTTGATGATCAATGCTATAATATTCTTAAGCAAATGAACCTAAATAATGTGACGACTATTGCTTTGAAAGAATTTGAAGATGACGAACTGCTTAAGATTAAAAAAACCAGATCAACAGTTGAGTATTATTGGACCTGTACTCCTAGTGTTATATTATATTGTATAAATAATTTTGGATTAGAACAATGTACCTATCTTGACTCAGATTTATATTTCTATGATAATCCTCAAAAAGTAACTGACCTGATAGAAAAAGAATCGGTTCTAATTACACCACATCGCTATTTAGAAAAATTTGACAACTCGAAAATCAATGGTAAATACTGTGTTCAATTTATGACATTTAGAAATGACACTTACGGTAGAAGAGTTTTAGAATGGTGGAGAAATGCTTGCTTGGAATGGTGCTTTGATCGATATGAAGACGGTAAATTTGGTGATCAAAAATATCTAGACAATTGGCCTGAGCAGTTTGAAGGTGTATACGTGGCTGATCAGGAATGGCTTGGCGTCGCACCATGGAATGCGGCTAGATATAAATTTAAGAATGACAAAAATACAATTAGTATCAGCAATGATTTAAACAAGAAGCAGTTCAGATTAAATTTCTTCCATTTTCATGGAATACGATTTTATAGAGATGGTATTGTAGACTTTCATGGCTATTATTTAACTCCAGATCAATATAACGTTATTTATATACCATATGTTCGTAGATTAATACTTAACTATTTGGAAGTATGTAGTAATTACGGAGACATCCCCTTCCTTCGTAAAAGCGAAAATACACTTAAATCCAAGGTAAATTATTTGAAGCGGCGCATTAACGGTGTATATAACATTACTAGACTAAACACAATTCTTTATGGCGAGAATAATTAACCTGAAAACATTCACAGATACCAGGGGTAACTTAACCGTGATTGAAAAAATTATACCTTTTACTGTTAACCGCATATTTTATATTTATGGGGTAGATGGCAGTATAAGAGGTGGGCACAGACATAAAAAAACTATTCAAGCAGCTATTGCTTTGAAAGGTGAGTGTAAAATATTTAATAATAATGGAACTGAGAAAAATACTTTTCATCTTGACTCCCCAAGTAAATGTTTGATTTTGGAACCTGAAGACTGGCATCAAATGTTCGACTTTTCCGAAGATGCGATACTAATGGTATTAGCTTCAACATTTTATGATTCTGACGATTATATATACCAACCATATGAATAGAGAAGTAATAGAGTATGAAAACCTTAAAGGTCTAAATAAATCTTTTTTTGAAGGTTTCACAAAAAAATTTAATGAAGTTTTAAATAGTGGTTGGTACATTTTAGGAAAACAAGTAGAAGAATTTGAATATGCTTTTGCAAAATATAATGGGGCAAAACATTGTATAGGCGTTGCTTCCGGCTTAGATGCCATTTATTTATCTTTAAAAGCCTGTGATTTTCCAAAAGATTCAGAAGTAATAGTTCCTGCAAATACCTATATCGCCTCTATCTTACCGATTTTGGAGCTTGGTTTGAAACCTATCTTAATCGAGCCAAACTTAAGAACATATAATATTGACCACAAAAGGATTGAGGAAAAAATAACAAGTAAAACTGTCGCCATAGAGGTTGTTCACCTTTATGGTAAGTGTTGTCAAATGGATGAAATTATTAGAATAAAGGAAAAATATGGTCTTGTCCTGATTGAAGATTGCGCTCAAGCACATGGGGCAATGTTTAATCAGCGTAAAGCTGGTACATTCGGAGAATTTGGAGCTTTTAGTTTTTATCCAACTAAAAACCTGGGCGCACTAGGTGATGCGGGAGCCATACTTACTGATGATTCAAATTATTTTGAAAAATTATGCTATTTGCGCAATTATGGTTCCAAGGTAAAGTATGAGAATAAATACCTTGGCAATAATTCAAGGTTAGACGAATTACAAGCCGCTTTTCTCAATTTCAAATTAGGTTTTCTTGACCAGATTAATGAACATAAAAGGCACTTAGCAAAAAAATATCAAGAAAGTATATCTCAAAGTTTCGCTAAACCAATTTTTCAGGATGGATTTTATGATGTGTTTCATATTTACAACATCAGACATCCTCAAAGAGATAAACTTCGCGAATTCTTGCTAGGTAATGGTGTCAAAACTGAAATACATTATCCTATCCCTCCCCATAGACAAAAGGCGTTGGTGAATTTATTAGGCTCTTATAACTTACCCATTTCTGAAGAAATACACCAGACAACCCTCAGCTTGCCTATATCTTATTGTCATGATGAAGAGGATATAAAATATGTTTGCCAAATTATTGACAACTTCGAATGATTTAAATTGTTCGGGGTAAAATTTCTAATTTAGACGCATTTGCTCATCTGTCTTTATAATGTTAAAAATGATATAGGAACTTTAATTTTCCCCGTTTCCGAATTGATTGAAAGGCCCAGAACATTTAATTACTGCACTTATTATTTTTGAGCTGGTTTTCAGTGGCCATATTTAATATTTTTGGAACTTATTTTACATGCCAAAACTTGACGACTTAAAGGCTGTAAAATTTAAGTCCACTTGTCACTTATTTTGTACAATTAAAAAGTTAATCACTATGAACAGAATAAAAGCTTTTCAAGACAAAAGTTACCAACAACACTCTGAGCACTTCAAAGAATACACCCAAGGTGGCGATAAAGCCTCACACGCAAAGACATGGTTTGAAAAAGATACAGTTGATGCCTGGCGTCACCAACGTATGTATCGGGTTCTTGATCCTATAATAGCTGCAGAACCAAATGCAAATTGGCTTACTGTAGGAGATGGTAGATACGGAAAAGATGCAAAATATATCACTGAAAAAGGATGTGACGCTTTGGCAACTGACATATCTGAGCATTTATTAAGGGAAGCAAAAGCTATCGGGTATATAGAGAAATACAAAGTAGAAAATGCAGAATCATTGTCTTTCCAGGATTCAGCATTCGATTATGTTTTTTGTAAAGAATCTTACCATCATTTTCCAAGACCAATGATAGCACTTTACGAAATGCTACGGGTGGCGAAAAGCGGTGTTCTTCTTGTAGAGCCGAATGACGGCTACATCATTGATAATTATTCAAATATTCTTTTTAGAAACTTAAAAAATACGATTAAATATATACTCAGAAAAAAAAATATTAAACATTCATTTGAAGAATCAGGTAATTATGCATTCAGTATTTCCGAGAGAGAAATCGAAAAAGTTGCATTGGGGTTAAATTTTAAAATGGTAGCGTTTAAAGGTATTAATGATGTCTATTTATCAGGGGTTGAGTATGAAAAAACCTCAGAAAATGGCCCGTTACAAAAAAAAATAAAAAGGAAAATTTGTATTGCTAATTTTTTATCAAAAATTGGACTTAATAATTATGGAATGCTAGCGGCAATTATTTTTAAAAAAATGCCATCCAAAAAATTACTCCAAAAACTTATTGATGATGGATTTGAAATTGTTTATCTACCTGAAAATCCATATATCTCTAGCTAACATTGTTCAGCAATTGACAACAATAGAGCGCAAGGAATCATTGACTGTATGTTTTGAGATTAAATTATAAGTACTTTTTGGTTCATTGCAATAGGACTTTACGTCAGATGAATGTGCCAGTATTGTTTACCGGTTGGTTTCATGTCCACTGACACAAAAGTTTAAACGGCTCATAATGCTTCAATACCTACTGAATCCTTTATGGTATTGTACCCCAGCTTAAGGTTTTTTTTAGCATATACTCAAAAAGGAATTGGTTGCGAATTCATTAACTTCTTTTCAAAATATGGACTTTTTGTTAGAAACTCACTGTACGGATTACTCGGTAGGGGCTATACCCGTTTCTGCCCAATAATACGATTCGAAAAACAAAAAACCTTACTTATAGTCTTTAAATTTCCCGACTACTTCAATAGCCAAATATGTACTGGTAATCCTATATAGAACCTGAGTAGTACTACTTAAAAAATGGTGTGCAAAATAAAACTTAACAAGTTATATATTTTCATTATAGTTTGTTCTATGGCTACATTTTTTACAGTTGCCATGAACAAAGACGGGATGAATTATTTACTAATTGGTATAATGAGCATAATACCAATATTTCTAATATTAAAATACCCCTATTTAAAAAAATCAGAGTTTATAATCTATGTTCTATTTTGTAGCATGACTATATCATCGATGATAAATTCAGCTAACTTTAGAATATCCACAATCGGATATTCGCTAATGTACATGTTAACATTTGTTTTTTATCTGCGCCTCATAAAGAAAACACCATTATCAATAGAAGCCTACGAAAGAACTATCCTATTTCTCCTTTGGGCATTTTTTATTGTTATGCTTATTCAACAATTTTGTGCTCTAATTGATATACCAATTTTTAACTATCGCGTTGGTGATCTTTCTACTTTTAAAGTCAATTCACTAGCCTCAGAGCCATCCTATTTTGCCAAAATCGTTTTACTCTTAATGTTATCTTATATCGGTGTAAGAGAAATTAGAATTGGACGCAACTATAATATGTTTTCAGATACTAAGAATGACGCCCTTATTTGGTTCATTTTTCTTTATCAAATGCTTTTATGTGGAAGTAGTTTTGCTATTGCGCTTACATTCATTTTTATTCTCAAGTACATCACGATTAATCTTAAAACCGTATTTATCACATCATTCACATTTCTCTTAATCGGAATAATTGTCCTGAATTCTAACGTGATAGCTATAGAAAGAGTAGTAAATATTGTAAAAGCTTCCTTGACATTGGACGAAGCAGAGATATTTATGTCCGATCAAAGTGGAGCTTTTAGAGTTGTACCGACTATATTATACATTAAACAATTTGACTTATTTAATATTGACATGTGGTTTGGTTGCGGTATAGATTATACTAGGTCATTAATACCCACTTTAATGCCTGGTATAGAAGAAAATAGTTTCAACGTTGGTCTTTTTCCTGCTTTTATCTGGGATTTTGGAATTATTTCAACGCTTTTACTCTTCTGGTTCATCTTTAAATTTGCAATTCACAAAAACAATCCTTTTGATATCTTTATATGGTTTATAATAGTTCTGGATGCTCCGTTTAACACTCAATTATTTTGGATCACTATAATTTTTATGAGTACAAATAAGTTTATTCAAGAAAAATATCGGATAACTCACCAAGTTAGTAAATAGTAATTTTCATTTTCATTGGGTAAATTAATATCTATAATAATTGCAACCTATAATGCCGGGGCAACACTTGACCGCTGCTTAAAAAGCATTGCATATCAAAAAAATTCGCAATGCGAATTACTCTTAATAGATGGAAACTCTAAAGATAATACTTTAGAAATCATCAATGGATATCAAGAAAGCATTGACTACTTTATATCAGAAAAAGATAATGGTGTATATGATGCATGGAATAAAGGTATATCAATTGCCACGGGAAATTGGATAATGTTCATTGGCGCTGACGATATATTGAATCCAAAAGCCTTAGAAACATATATAAATTTTCTTGAAAATACATTCGTAGACAATATCGATTTTATATGCGCTAGAAATGCCTATATTAATAAATCTGGTCGCTTTTTAAAGATGTTGGGTGAGCCATATTCTTGGCACAAATATCGAAAATATATGTGTGTGGCACATGTTGGGTCACTACATAGATCAACACTATTTACGGAATTAGGACCATATAACCTAGAATTTAAAATCTGTGGCGATTATGAATTGCTAATGCGCAAAAAGAATAAACTCTCAACATATTTTATCGATACTGAGATTGCTAAAATGCAGGAAGGTGGTTTGAGCTTATCTCTGAAAGCCATATATGAGACTTTCCGCATTAGGAAACGACATCAATCAGTTAATTACATTTCAAATTACTATCTTCTTTTTAAAGGCATTATATTTTCTTACTTATTTAAATTGAAATATAGAATTTTATGAGATTCATACTAGATAAGATCGCGTCAAACCTAAAAAAGGAAGAGTTCAAACTGGATAAAAGAATCCCTATTAAATATCTTATTGATTTCATTGCTGGTAAAATATTTAGCCTAATATGGGGTATGATCGTATTTAGAACATATAGGAAGATATTTTTGCACTTTTCATCAGTCTTAAAATGTAAAAGCAAAATTTCATTCCAAAACAATCTTTTGATTGAGGGAAATTGTTACATAAACGCTTTATCTGTTGATGGGATAATTTTTGGTAACAATGTATCATTGGGTCGAAATACTACGATAGAATGTACTGGAAATATTAGATGGTTAGGCAAAGGATTGAAAGTTGGTAATAATGTTGGTTTAGGCACTCATGGCTTTTATGGTTGTGCTGGTGGAGTTGAGATAGGTTCTGACACAATAATAGGTAATTATGTTAGTTTCCATTCGGAAAATCACAATTACTCAGACATCTCAATTCCCATTCGATCTCAAGGAGTAAATCACAAAGGAATTTGTGTCGGTAATAATTGTTGGGTCGGCGCAAAAGCAACTTTCCTTGATGGATCTACTGTGGGTAATGGTTGTATTATTGCCGCGGGGGCAGTTGTTCGTGGTAATTTTCCTGATAATTGTATAATTGGAGGTATACCAGCTAAAATTCTGAAGTTTCGATAAAATGAGAGTTCTCCATTATTCTTTGGGATTGCCCCCATACCGAAGTGGTGGGTTAACAAGATATTCCACCGATTTAATCAAAGCACAATCGGAAGTAGAAGAGAATATTTCATTACTTTTTCCTGGTGATTTTCGATTTTGGAGAAAACGAAAAGAAATTATACGACAAAACAGTTTTAGAAAAGTCTCAATATATGAAATACTAAATCCTTGTCCTGTACCACTATTACACGGGATTAGTAATCCGGTTTCTATTGTCAATTCGCAAAAATTATCAATCAAGAATTTAGATCGGTTTTTTAAGGAGGTAAGGCCAGAAATCATGCATGTACACTCCTTAATGGGATTGCCTATGGAGTTGGTAATCTATTTAAAAGAAAAAGGAGTGAAAATTATATTTACAACACATGACTATTATGGACTTTGTCTGAAAGTTAATTTCATCGATTTTAAAGGCAATGTGTGTACTTCACCAAGTGATTCAAACTGCGCTATATGTAACCAAAACGCACCTAGTTCATTATTCTTACGTTTAAGAAATTCCAAATATCTTTTACAATATAAAGGAAAAATAGCTATCGGGAAATTGCCACTTTTTAATGTACAAAGACAATCAGCAAATAGATTTCCCTCAAGTAATAGAATTGCACAATTCAATGAATTACTTAATTATTATCATGGCATATTAGATCTTGTTGATTTATTCCATTTTAACAGCACTGTATCGCAACTTATGTATCAAAAATATGTTGCCACTGCGAAGTCTATTGTAATACCAATTACTCATTCTGGCATTAAAGATTCAATACAAATTCGTAAGATTGATCATAAGCATATTAGATTTGGCTTCATAGGAAATACATCAGAATATAAGGGATTTCCAATGCTCAAAAAAATATTAATAGGACTTGAAGAAGCGAATATAAAAAATTGGTCCTTAAAAGTTTGGGGTGGACGGATCAGTACGGATCCTGATTCCGCTCGAATAATTTACAAAGGCCGATATTCAGAGGAAGAATTGGGAAATGTATTCGACAATATAGATTTGCTTATTGTTCCTTCCGTTTGGAAAGAAACCTTCAGTTTAATCACAATAGAAGCACTTTCATTTGGAGTACCAGTTTTGGTTACCTCAAATGTTGGAGCAAAGGATGTTATTAAAGCGTTCAACCTAGACTTTATAGTTAGCCCGTCCATTGATGCACTTGATCTAAAGTTAAAGTCCATTTTGAATGAACCAATACAATTAGAAATTTATAATAAAAACATAAAGTCAGATTTGTTTGATTTTCAGAGTCATCTTCAAAAAATCAAACAATTATATTTATCGGCACTATAAAATGAAAATAGCAATTCTTGGTACAAGAGGAATACCTAATAATTATGGTGGGTTTGAACAGTTTGCCGAATATTTGTCAATGGGATTGGTTACAAAGGGACATTTTGTTACTGTATATAGCTCTCAGAACCATCCTTTTCAAAAGAGTGAATGGAATGGAGTAAACATCTATCATATATTTGATCCAGAAGAATTGTTAGGTACTGCAGGGCAATTTATTTATGATTTTTTTTGTATAATGGATTCCAAAAAAAGGAATTTTGATGTAATCCTTCAACTAGGTTATACAAGCAATTCAATTTGGGGATGGTTGTTACCTAAGAAATCAGTCATCGTCACAAATATGGACGGTCTGGAATGGAAAAGATCAAAATATTCAAAAACAGTACGAAAGTTTTTAGAGCAAGCAGAAGGATGGGCTGTAAATTCCAGTGATTATTTGATTTCTGACTCTTTAGGTGTTAAAAATTATTTGAAGGAAAAATACAGAGTTGATTCTGAATTTATTGCTTATGGAGCAACTGTTTTTAACCACGCTGAATTTGAAAGTATTGGAGGACAATTCCCTGACTTGATTCCATATAAATATGATATGTTGATTGCAAGAATGGAACCTGAAAACAATATTGAAACGATATTAAAGGCTAAGATTAATTCAAAAAGTAAATCTCCATTGCTACTAATCGGAAATACGGATAATAAATTCGGCGGTTTTCTTAAGCAAACATTCAGTAGTGATGAGAGAATTCAATTTCTAGGAAGCATTTACGATATCCAACTTTTAAATAACCTCAGGCATTATTCTAATCTATATTTACATGGACACTCAGTTGGGGGAACCAATCCATCCCTACTTGAGGCTATGGCATCTGGTGCGCTTATATGTGCTCATAATAATGTTTTCAATGAAACCATACTCGGAACCGATGCACTATATTTCAAAAATCATGAAGAATTAACTATGGTCTTCAATTCAATCGAAAAAAAGTATTATATGTCCTATTTGGAAAACAACTATGAAAAAATCCTTAGACTATATAATTGGCCGTTAATCATTAATAAATACGAGGATTTTATCAAATTTGCCTACAAAGCTGGCAAAAAATAATGACCCATCGTTATTCAAAATACCTCAAAGAAATTAACCTGACCGGCAATATTCTGTTTCTGAATATCGCGTTTTTTTTCGTTTATTTCTTTGTATTTGGTCATTTTGACAACCTGTTTCGATCTGCATATTTTGAACTTTGCCTATTTTTTAACATTGCCTGGATCATCTCTGCTTATGTCATTAAATTACATGAAACCTCCAGAGTAGCCTCGATAGAAGGGGTAATACGTAAACTCTTTAATGCCTTAGGGCTTTATCTAATAATTATCTTTGCCTTCATTGGCTTGAAAGAAGGTGCTTATTATAACCTTTTTGTTTTTTATGCCTATTGTGCCACTTCCTTTAGTCTGGCGCTCTTCAACATCGGGTTTGTTGTTTCCCTCAAATATTATCGACGTGTTGGATACAATTATAGGAAGGTAATCATTGCAGGTTATGGAGAGATATCACAAGATCTTAGACGTTACTTTACCCATAATCCAGATTTCGGTTATAAATTTTTAGGGTATTTCGACAATAAGACTAAGTCTTCTATTATTAAGGGTAAAATAAATGACATTCCCGACTATATAAAAGAGTTTGATATTGATGAGATCTATTGTATTCTTCCTCATCTGGATTATTCTGATGTTGAGTATATTACAAAACACGCAGAAGATAATTTCATTAAAATACATGCTATCCCTGACTATCGTGGTTTTCAATATAAAAACATTGAAGTTCAACTTTACGGGTTAATTCCTGTTTTGAAAGTAGCTTCACAACCACTTGATGATCCAATTAATCGATTTTACAAGCGTGGTTTCGATATTCTATTTGTACTCATTTTCCTTGTTTTCATAGGTTTTTGGTTGTTCCCATTAATCGCACTATTACTGAAACTGGATTCAAATGGTCCTATTCTTTTCAAACAAAAACGAAGCGGTATATCCAATCTCCCTTTCACTTGTTACAAATTTCGTTCAATGCAGGTAAATATGGATGCAGATGTGATACAAGCTACTAAAGACGATTCAAGAATTACGAAGATTGGTGTGCTTTTGAGAAAGACAAACCTTGATGAAATACCACAATTTTTTAATGTTTTGCGTGGTGATATGTCAATAGTTGGTCCTAGACCGCATATGTTAAAGCATACTGAAGATTTTTCCAGGCAAGTAGATAAATACATGCTGAGACACTATGTAAAACCCGGTATTACAGGCCTTGCGCAAACTAAAGGTTTTCGTGGTGCAACCAATTCATTTTATAAACTCAAGAATCGGATTAAATTGGATAGATTTTATGTGGAGAATTGGTCCCTTATTTTAGATTTGAAGATCATTGTGGCTACGGTGTTGATCATGCTGCATGGCGATAAAAATGCTTATTAATTTCCTTATATTTTGTGCCCTCACATAATGCAACTAAAAAAAGTCTATTTCATTCCGTTGATTTTCATGCATTTCGTATCCTTGGGCCAGGAACATAAGGATAGCGTCACGTATCATGCTAACCTCTATTTCTTAACAGCCAGTCAGAATTTTCAACCACATTGGCAGGTGTCGAACAAATACGGGATTTTTGAACGGATAAAACAAAATGAATACGCCGGTCTTGTTGGGTTGGATTATAATCATTCCTTTAATAAGCAATTCTATATAATAAGTGGAATTGAGTTTAATTTGACTAATCAAAGCTACTTACAGCAAGCATTTCTGAATTTCAACTTTAATAGACTACAACTAAAAATTGGTGTGGAGGCATATACCATAGGTCAATACAGTGAGGATTTAAGTCTAGGATCTCTTTTTGTTAGTAATAACGCAAGACCCCTTCCAAAAATTGGTATTGGTTTTTATGATTATTCACCAGTACCTCTACTAACGAAATACCTGGAGTTTAAGGGCGCAATGAATTTTGGCATTTTAAATGATGACAGGAGTGGGTATGGTGGAACCGATAATCCGTGGTATCACGAGAAATTTTTGTATCTTAGAACCAAGTTTCTGCCATTAAATCTCCATGCCGGAATAAACCACAGTGCTCTTTCTGGTGGTACAACTGCCAATGGTACTGAAATTCCTGTAGATTTTTGGGCGACTTTTTTAGGTCAAAGTTCATCTTTTGTAGGAGATGGGGAAGAGATAAATGTCGCCGGGGCGCATTTTGGCCTCTATGACTTTGGATTAAACTGGAAGATTAAAAATGCTTCTTTTCAGGCGTATTATCAGATACCTTTCGAAGATGGTAGTAGTAGTCAAATTTTAAATAATGGCGACAAGCAATTAGGTTTATTGGTTAACCTAAGGCCCAGCTCTTTAGTCTCTTCTTTCAATTATGAGTTCATCAATACGACGCTACAAAGTGGGCATGGTGTGCCGGATGCAATCATCGATGGGGAAATTGTCGATTTATTGCAAGTAGAGGACCCTGATTCGTTTATGCTGGAGCATTTCGACACCGTAACAGTTGGATTTACCAATCATCAACTTAAAAAATACTGTGAGGATGAACTGAATTACGGTTATTCATACAATGGTCGAGATGATCTTTATAATAACTATCTCTACCCAATGGGGCTTTCTTATCATTATAATACCATTGGTACTTCTCTCGTCCTATCCAAGCATGTTATGAAAGGTATTAATGGAAATTTTAATGATGGATACGACTATTTTTTCGTTTCAAATAGGGTTAAAGCTCATCATGTTGCATTCAAAGGGGCAATTTCCAAATCTTTAACATACAGGGCTAAATTCACTTATTCAGTCAACTATGGATCGTATGCCGGAGAAAATAAAGGAAGGTTTGAGTGGGGATCTAAAGAAGACCCCGCATATTATAACTCCTACTATTTCAAAGAAGGCCTGAATGAGTTTTATACCTTCCTGGAGTTGAATTACTCTCCGTTCAAGAGAAATTCAGGTTATTTTATCACGTCCGTAGCTTATGACTTCGGTGAAATGTATCACAATTTCGGAATTCTATTCGGATTCCATTGTGATGGTTTTATACTTGTTGGCAAAAAGGAATAAGCCCAATTCTATTTCTACTGCTTTATAGAAAACTCTACGCGACGATTCTTTCTTCTACCCTCAGGTGTATCGTTGGATGCCACCGGATTGTCCTGGCCATAACCTACGATTTCCAGACGATCTTTGCTGATTCCATTTTCTATAAAATATTTTGCCACGGAATCCGCTCTGCGCTTCGAAAGGCTTTTATTGTATTGCGCCGGACCGGTTGTATCGGTGTGGCCGGCAATTATTAATTGTAATCCAGGTGTATCTTTCATGAAATTCACCAGCTTATCAAGGGTTTGATATGTAGATTCATTCAAGTAATCGGAAGCAAATTCAAACATGACAGCATTATCCATTACCAACTTGCTTTGCTCGCCGGCAATGAAATCTTCCACTTGTTTGCTTTCAGGTACTTCTACCAGAACCACAACAGGCTCCTCTTTACCACTTGACATAATAATATTCCTTTCTATAACCTTATAATCTACTTCGGCCAGCAGATCGATCCGGTCTGATTTTATAGCAAATCCATCAGCTTCCGCCCTGAAATCATACGCAGAACCAACCGGAAGTAGTATTTCATATTCACCGCTCACCGAATCAGACATGGTAAAGCCCACGTTGCTGTTCTCAGGCATCAGGTTATAGGAAATCTTTGCCAAAACAGGGTTTCTATTTTCATCGGTCACTTTGCCAATAACACTAACCACTGGAGCAGGTTGATAGAATACTGGCATAGCAATTCGATAGATATCGCCGTTTCCATTGGCTATTGATTTGGAATAATAAGCAAACTGACCAGAAGGGGGTATATTAAAAAAGATATCATCACCATCAGAATTGATGTCTGGCCCAAGGTTTTCAGGCTCCGTCCAGTTGGTCCATGTATCGTCAAGTCGGCGGCTGATATAAACATCGTTTCCACCATATCCACTAAACCCGGCTGAGGAAAAGTACAATGTTTCATTGTCTGCTGCCAGATAGGGACTTGCTTCAATACTGGCCGTGTTTATATCATTTCCCAGGTTCATCGGTTCAGTCCATCGATTATCACGCTGAAGGAAACTCACATAAAGGTCCTTTCCACCGTAAGTATCGTACCTGTCGATGGCCATGATAAGTACCCTGCGGTTATTGGCCAGAAAATAGTTGCCGTCATCGGTCATGATGTTTGCATTGATGATGTCCAGTGCCTGAGGATTACTCCATTTTTCGCCAGTTTTTGTTGAAATAGATACACCTGGTTTCATTTTATTACCTGACCCGTATTCGTTACCGAGTAATACGGTCATTGCGCTCCCGTCCGGGGTGATGGAACTTATATAGTTTTGTCCTTTGTTATTGAGTGGTTCACCCATATTTTTTGAGGCTTCCCATTCGCCGGTCGATTCGTTTTTCCGGGAATACCAGATATCATTTTCGTCCTTTTCTCCGCCCATATTTGCCGGATCATTTGCCCTACTGAAATAAAGCGTTTTACCATCCGGTGCGATAAGTGGTCTTGTCTCTTTAAACTTACTGTTCACGTTGTCGCTCAATCGCTCTACAAGAATATTTTCCCTAAGGTTTTGTGGCGCCTCTATAGTAACTTCCACGGGTTTGGTTGACGGCGAAACACCGATGGCGTCAATACCGCAATACCCAGGAACTTTTCTACCATCAATAATTAGCCGAAGTGACGCTACCTCATACTTAGTCTTTTCGATATTTATCCGCAGAAGTCTTGACTTAAGGTCAATAGGTTTTGGATCAAATGTATTCACCAGATACTCCTGGCCTTTTTTGTCATACAGATAAATTTCGTAAACCCCACTCGGGTTATAAGTTTCCGCTATAACTATTTGCTGCACTTGTATCGGTCTTTCAAATGATACTGAAATGAAATCTAACTTGTTGGGCTTCGCGGGCATCCAAGCGTTTGGATTATCACCTCCCTGGGGCAACACATTGGGTTTTCCGAGAACCTGTTCGGCTGAATATTCATAAGCTGACAATTCTGATGAGAAATCCAGTACCACTGAAGCCCAGTAAACCCGCTGAGCAAATGAAAATGTTGATACGAACAGTGTGATAATAAGCAACCTCAGCTTTATCATGGTCATAGTAATTGATGTCTATTTATTTCAATCTAATTTTAATATCCTCACCTCTACCCGCCGGTTCAGTTCCGAGGCTTCAATGGATTGCTCCTTGATGAGTGGCTGGGTGCCGCCATACGCTTTTGTCTTAATCTGTTTTGTATTTATACCTTTCCCAACTAGATAGGCTTTCACTGCTTCGACCCTCTGCTGTGATAATTCCAGATTAAGTTTCTTGCTGCCACGATAATCAGTATGACCCTCCAGTTGTATTTCCATACTGGGATGTTCCTCCATAATACTGTACAATCTATTCAACTCTGTGTATGAGGCAGGTGTTATGAAAGCCTTGCCTTGCTCAAAAATCAATTTGTTCAACCGTATTACCTGATTTTCCTTGAGCTGGGGTTCCATGTAAAAATCCCGCGAGAAATCGCCATTCTTAAAATAATTTCGTGGATTGAAAACTTCGGTGTATTTCCGATGACGATCTGTTTGAAGGGTAATGTTGTACGTCAATGAAATATTGATATAGTATTCGTAGTAGCCACTGTCGCTGGAAGTAATGATTCCGACTTCGTTTCCGTGTGGAAGACTTTCAAGGAGAATTTTTGCATTTACGCCAATCCTTTCTTCGGGCGAAGTGAGCGTGTCATAAACGAAACCTTGCATTTTCACGATAGTATCTCCGGCAACTATTTCCCACTCGCTGCCATGTGCCTGAGTGGAGATTAAAAAAATAAATGCAAGCGCGAACAATCTCATATAAATCACATGGTTAAAAAAAGCTTTAGGATTATCCTTTGTATATTTCCTTAGCATAAAAGTAGAAATAAAATCGAAATAAACGCATTTGCATTTTCCATTAAATGAACAGTTTAAGCTATTGAATCTAAATGAAAAGAAGTCGATAGTGGTCTCATTTTCAGGCCTCTACTTTTTAGCGATAATACCGCCACCGCCGGTTTATGAACGGGTTCATGAGTTGAAGCTAAATTTTGCCAGGAAATATCATACTTCACATGCGCTGAATTCACCACCACATATTACGGTAATTCCACCCTTTAAAATTCCGTCTGATTCACTAGCTGGACTTGAATCGTTTCTCAAGAGAAATATAGTATTTTTCCAGCCCGAGGAAGTTGTTCTGGATGGATTTGGTAGCTTCCCTCCTCACGTCATTTATATAAATCCTCAGATATCTCCGCTGTTTATTGTGGTGAGAAATCAGCTATTGTCCAGGTTTTATGAATCATTCCCTCAGCCGAGGCAGGACACCCGACCGTTTCTTCCTCATATGACTGTGGCTTTTAAAGATATTACTCCGGACATGTTTTCCAAGGCGTGGCCCGTCCTGAGTCTTATGGGTTTTTCGGCATCTTTCAGGGTAGTTGAGCTAGTATTGTTGAAATATGAATCTGGAAAGTGGATCGTACTTCAACATTTTCCGTTCAACTTAACCTGATTAGCGTCCAGGTGATGTGATTTCCGCTGTGGGAATATCAACTGTAGTCTTTACGCTCCTGGTTTCACCATTTACAATGTAATGGTTGAAATTGACCTGCTCATCCTGCAAGTCGAATAATAGTGCATTTTCTATTTTCAGGGTCTTTGGTTTTTCGAGGCGGTTGGATTCGAGGTAACAAAGTATCATATCATCTTTCAGCTCCATGCCCAAAAAATTAAGTTCGATGGTTGCATTTGCGACGCTGAGTTTAAAATGATCGGCAATGTAATTGGCCATGGTTTCTTTTGCCACGCCATCTTTTGTATGTTCGTCAAGGTTGAAATTCGCATCATTATACTTGCGGACGACGTTTTCTACATCCTCCGCAAATAGCCTGATGGTGACTTCCATTGTTCCAGTTTTTGCATTCAGTGCGACTTCAGTGACAGATATATGATTCGGGTGCAGAAATGGAAATATGAGCAAGAGGATAAGGCCTTTCATGACAATGAGTTATAGGTTGAAATACTATTTTAATTCAAAATTATGCATTAATATTGCCCATTCTTCATAAAATCCAATTTTTGTAGATTAGCTGCCGGGGATACTGATGTCGCACTTTTCTTTGTATTTCAATCTGGGGTTCAGATATATCGTAGATCTTTATAGCGTAGAATATATTCTGTTCCTGGTATCATTGCTCGTGGTTTTCACCATAAAAGACTGGAAACGAGTTATAATTCTGCTCATTTGCTTCATCGCAGGATACACACTCAGCATTTCGCTTGGTACTTTTAAGATTATCAAATACAACATTGAGTTGATAGAATTTCTGTTGCCACTTACCATCTTTTTCACGTCTTTCACCAACGTATTCAAAAAAAAGGACAATTTTCGATATCATGGAAACATGATAAAAAACTATATCCTTGCCCTTGTATTCGGGGCCATACACGGGTTCAGCTATGCCAATTATTTAACTGGTATCACCCGCGACAGGGTAGAACTGTGGAATCAATTTATGGCTTTTAATCTTGGAATAGGCTTGGCTCAACTCCTCGTTTCTTTGACTTTTCTTATGATTTCATTCCTATTTCTTAGTATCATAGGCATCAACCGACGCGACTGGGTTATGGTGATTTCTTCCGGTATTGCCGGGGTTGCCATCACAATCATGTTTGCTTCAAAATTTTGGTAACTATTCCTTTTATCAGCATGAAGATTAACATCACTCTATTTCTTTTTCTGGTCACATTCAATTTATCCCAAGCCCAGGAAGATTTAAAAGGCAGAAAATTCGAGCAACTTGGCACAGCACTTCCTACGCCAAATACATACCGGACTGCTTCCGGAGCCCCGGGGCATGAATACTGGCAACAAAAGGTTGACTATGATATGGATGTGGTTCTGAATGATGAGAATCAGACGATCACCGGCGTCGAAAAGATAACCTATACCAACAATTCACCGGATGTGCTTACTTACTTTTGGGTTCAGTTGGATCAGAACATGCAAAGCCAGGAATCAGATACCTACACCGCTGAAACTTCCGAAATCACTCAAAACCTCAACGAACAGGGGTTGAAAACTCTGATTGGTCATAACTTCGACCTTGGGTTTAAGATCCTTGAAATAAAGGACTTGTCCGGTAAGAACCTGGCATATATGATTAATAAAACCATGATGCGGGTAAATCTGCCCACCTCACTCCAAAAAGGCCAGTCGTACTCATTTACCATACGCTGGATGTATAACATAAATAACCGCCGTGAGGTCGGTGGAAGGTCGGGTATGGAGTATTTCCCAGAAGATGGCAATTACCTCTATTCCATAGCACAATTTTTCCCACGGTTGGCCGTGTATAGCGACGCCAGTGGCTGGCAGAATAAACAATACCTTGGTCGGGGAGAATTTGCACTTCCATTTGGTGATTATAAGGTTAAAATTAGTGTGCCATCAGATCATATTATAGCGGCGACCGGTGTGCTTCAAAACCCTAAGGAAGTATTGACGATACAACAACAGGCACTTTTCGAGCAGTCTCGCAATTCAGACAAACCGGTGATCATCGTATCACAAGAGGAAGTTGAGAAAAAAGAAAAAACGAAGTCAAAAGAAATAAAAACCTGGATTTACCATGCCGACAGTGTTCGTGATTTTGCCTTCGCAAGCAGCCGAAAGCTAATATGGGATGCTATGGGAGTGGATATTGCCGGCCGGAAAGTGATGGCGATGTCGTACTATCCCAAGGAAGCAAATCCACTCTATGAGCAATATTCGACACGTGTAGTGGCGCATACTCTTAAAACCTATTCAAAATACACCATCGATTATCCATACCCTGTTGCTATATCCGTAGAAGCTGCCAATGGAATGGAATATCCAATGATTTGCTTTAATTACGGAAGGCCTAATAAGGACGGTACATATTCTGACCGATTGAAGCACGGTACGATTTCGGTGATTATACATGAGGTCGGACACAATTTCTTCCCTATGATTATCAATTCGGACGAAAGGCAATGGACCTGGATGGATGAAGGTATAAATACTTTTTGCCAATATCTGACAGAACAGGAATGGGATCCTAATTATCCATCGCGCCGTGGCCCACCGGAAAAAATAATTCCCTATATGAAGGGTAGCAAGGATATGCTCGAACCCGTGATGACCAGCTCTGAGCAACTGAAGCAGTTCGGAAATAATGCTTATGCCAAGCCGGCAACAGCGCTTGCCATCTTGCGTGAGACTATTATGGGGCCAACCCTTTTTGATTATGCTTTCAAGGAATACAGCAGACGATGGGCTTTTAAGCATCCGACACCGGCAGATTTCTTCCGCACCATGGAAGATGCCAGCGCAGTAGACCTGGACTGGTTTTGGAAGGGCTGGTTCTATACCACAGACAATGTTGATATGGAGGTTGCTGATGTAACCTGGTATAAACTCGACAACCAGATCAATACCGAATCTGCAACATTGAATAGGGAAAAGATTAAAAAGAAACGAAAAGGGGAAGAATCTGAAAGTATCGATAGTAAAGGTTTTACACCAGATGACGCTTTAAATCCAGAAGACAAGCTAAATACGCCTCTACCATTGAAAACTTCACTTTCAGGTGCAGACGAAATCACCAACCAGAACCAGAATTTCTATGAAGTAAAGCTCAAAAACAAAGGGGGACTTGTGATGCCGGTGATACTTCAGTTCAATTTCCGCGATGGTTCATCTGAAGTAAAACATATCCCGGCTGAAATCTGGCGATTGAACGATACAGAAGTTACCAAGGTATTCGTTCTGGAAAAGGAAATCGAAAGCATAGTACTGGATCCATTCAAGGAAACAGCCGATGTGGAAGAAAGCAATAATCATTTTCCTCCCAAAGAAATACCTGGCGATTTTCAGAAATTCAAGGAAAACGAGGAAGAATAATAATAAGTTTACCAGGTTCATTCAGGCAGAATGTCGCTGGGTTTTTAATAAATGAAAAAATTAATGGTAGAAGCAATTCTACTATTTAAATAAACCCAATAATGAGTTCCATGAACAATCTGATTGGCAGGTTGACACTGCCTATTTTTTTTGTTTTTATCAATATCACGGCACTGGCCTCTTCGGAAGCAAAAGCGGTTTTTACCAATGAGGCTCCACGCATCGACGGACGACTTGACGACGCATCCTGGAATCAGGCATTTAAAATATCCGATTTGGTTCAACGGCTGCCGAATACGGGGGAGCCAGTTTCCGAAACTACTGAAGTTTATATACTCTATGACAAGAACTACATCTATATCGGTATGCACTGTGCAGATGACCCTAAAAAGATCACTGCCAATGAACTTGCCCGTGATATAAGTCTTGGAAACGATGACCGCGTACAGATAATCTTCGATACATTTCTGGATGGGCGCAATGGCTACTGGTTTCAGATTGGGCCGAAAGGTTCCATTGGTGATGCCTTGGTCAGCGAAAATGGCGCCGGATTCAATAAAGAATGGGATGGCTTATTTGATGGAAAAGCAAGTATAAACGATACCGGATGGGATGCCGAATTGGCTATTCCCTTTAAAACGCTCAATTTCAAACCCGGTCAGGCGGAATGGGGTATGAAAATTCTCCGCCACATAAAACGGAAATCTGAAAGTGCATACTGGCCCGTGGCCAACCGCGACACGTATATGTTCCAGATATCGGATTCCGGTATGCTCACAGGTTTGGATGGTATAACAAAAGGCATCGGTCTGGACATTCGACCCTATGCGATAACAGGAATAGATAATCCGGAAACGACAGACAACAATTATATCAGAAATAAAAATCCGCTATTCAATATCGGGGGAGATATTTTCTACAGGCTTACTCCCGGTATAAAAACCGCGCTAACATTTAACACTGACTTTGCCCAAACAGAGGTGGACAGCAGACAAATCAACTTGACACGTTTTAGCCTCCTTTTTCCCGAGAAGCGGAATTTCTTTTTGGATGGAGCACAATATTTTAACTTTGGTATCAGTGGGCAGCAAGATAACAAATACGGCAAGCGCAACATCCCTTTCTTTTCACGAAGTATTGGCCTTGACGAAAATGGAAATCCGATTCCGATGATTTGGGGAGCAAAGGTCACCGGGCAGGCCGGCGCTTACAACATCGGTTTTCAGCATATGGTAGATAAGCCTGATGATAACCGCAGTTTCACAGTAGCGCGCCTCACAAGGAATATCGGAAATCAGTCATATATCGGTTTTCTTGCCACTGACGGAAATGCGAGTGATACTACCCGGAATCAACTCATCGGGCTGGATGCGCGAATCGGTACTGCTAAATTCCAGGGCAACAAAATACTGGCGTTTTCAGCTTTTGGTATGAAGTCATTCACTGAAGGACTGGAAGGAAAAGATTTCTCATGGGGCGCTGAGGCAAATTATCCCAATGACTTTCTTAAATTTAGGTTAGGACACCAGGAAATTGGCGAAAATTACCGGGCCGGCGCAGGCTTTGTACCACGATTGGGTATCAGGGAAAATTATGTGGAAGCAGCCTTGGGTCCACGGCCAAGTAAATACGGCATTCTCCAGATCAATTTCAGGGCAGGAGGGGATTTTATTTCAGATTTCCATGGTCAGCTCCTGACACGAGACTACAGCCTAACTCCTTTGGAATTAAACTTCATATCAGGTGATATTATAAAAATTGGCTCAGAAGCCAGTTACGAATTTCTCGATGAGGATTTTGAGATATTTCCAAGGGATTCCATTTCCATAACAGTTGGATCATACAACTTCTGGCGTCATACAGTTGATTTTTCAAGCGCACAAAGAAGGAAAATATGGATACACCCGGCCTATACCTGGGGATCATTTTTCGACGGTGATCGTCGTGACTTTATAGTTAGCTTCGGATACAAGATCAACACCCCTATATTCATCGGAATGGATTATGTTCACAATAACGTATCCCTGACAGAAGGAAACTTTGAAACACGGATATATCGAATCAATGCAAACTTCTTTTTTGGGCCCGATATATCTCTGACCAATTATGTTCAATATGATAACGTGAGTCAAAAAATAGGCTGGCAAACGCGATTCCGTTGGATCTTAAAACCAGGAAATGAAATACTTTTTGCCTGGAATTCTTCCATTTTTGAAGAGCCGGAAAAGGACCGTTTTGAAGTACAACAGAGTACCACCAGGTTAAAGCTCAATTACAATATCCGCTTTTGATGGTTTATTCTGAGTGATTTTTTATGATACAAGTACAGCCGGAATCCTTGACTTTGGCATCACTACATCGTGTGGCCCCACCATAGCCCCTTCGCCTATCTCAACATCTCCCATAATAGTAGCCTTGATGCCAACCGTAGCGCCTGCTTTTATTTTCACTGGTTCTACGACGAGGTAGCCCTTCGATGCATAATGCGCAAAAATAGTCGCCGACCCGCCTATGGTCACCTTGTCGCCAATCTCTATCAATGCCGCATCGGATATGTTGGTAGTATTGATGTGTGCATGCTTTCCGATTTTCATCCCCATCATTTTATAAAAAAGAATGTTTAAGGGTGTCGGTGTGAAAAACTCCAGGAAGGTATACCGTACAACATAGATGAAGGCATTGTGAAAATACCAGGGCACAGAAGACAAGGAGAAATAATTGCCTCTGAATGGTTTGAGCCTGAATGGCATGAGGAAATTGAACAGTGGGATCACAAAAATCATCGCAAACCCATAGAGAAAGTATGCGAATGCAACTGCACATCCCATGGATAAATAATGAAAAAACTGCGGCCAATCTGCGGTAGAGCCTTGTGCAAAATTAAATAAATAAATGCCAGGAGTAATAGAAATCCCCATGGCCAGTAATATGAGAAAATACAAAAAGGCCAGCGTAACAATGAAACTGGGTAATCGGAACTTCCTTATAAAAAACTCCAATGCGCCGCCTAAACCTTTCTTGTCGCTACTCGCTCCATAAGGATCTTCCTTCTTTCTTTCTTCATTTACAATCTTTTTTTCCATTTTGACTATACTTAATATTATCTCTGGCGCCGATATGAATACCACCCATGCACTACCAATTTAAAAAGTCTCATCGATATCCATAGCTCATCAAGCGCTAAAATATTTGAATTTGATGCTGTGCTAATTCAACATCCATAAATTAAGATTCTATGATACAATTCACCTGATTCATTTCTGGGTTTTGAACGAATAATTCCCGGGAACGACTTTCAGTTCTATATTGCTTTCATTGCTAACTACCTGGCTAACGTTCGGATTTTGAGCTAATTCCATATCATTCACCAGCACTTTCATTCCGACTCCAGCCGGTATGATAATCTTTGCCGTGGTATTTGGAGGGATAGTAACTTTCAGCTCTAAACCTGTTTCTGCCATTTTCCAGGTGGAAGAAATTTTACCATACACTGAGGTGTATTCCGCAGAGGCATAATCCAATGGTTCGCCAGGAGTCGGAGCGATCAATATCTTTTTATATCCCGGTTCCAGAGCACTTATTCCTGCAATGCCTTCGTACATCCATTGACCGATAGCTCCGTATGCATAATGGTTGAATGAATTCATGCTCTCATCGCCGAAACCGTTTTCATGGCTATAACTGTTCCAACGCTCCCACATGGTAGTAGCCCCCTGATTTATGGAATAAAACCAGCCTGGGTAAGTATCCTTAAAGAGTATTGAATACATGAGATCTGTCTGCCCAAACCGGTGCAAAACAGGGGCGAGAAGGGGTGTACCCAGAAAACCGGTTCGCAGGTGGTTGTCAGCTTCACTGATTGTCTTTAATAGGTGGAGGACTACTTTTTGAGCCATTTCCTGAGAAACCAAATCAAATCCCAGAATCAACAAATAACCCGTTTGGGTTTCAACAGGAGTAGTGAGCTTACCGTCGTCATTAAGGAATTTATTTTGGAATTCAATCTTAATAGAATCCATCAATCCCCGTAACTCATTTATTTCCTTATCATATCCAAGAACTTTAGCGGCATTTAATGTCAGGTGAACGCTATGTGCAAAGTAGGCTGCGTCAATTAGTTCATTGGGTGTGTCTCCCTTTCTGCCATCCTCCTTATTCTGTGAATAGGGTTGTAGCCAATCGCCAAATGAATTGAGTTCTCCCAGTCGGGAGTCTGGGTTTAATTTATAATACCCTATCAGTTTTTTCATCATCGCGTAATTTTCTTCCAGGATGTTTTTATCTCCCGTTTTCAAATAAAGTTCCCATGGAATAACCGTGACTGCATCTGCCCAGCCAGAACTGGAACTATTGCCCCGATTATTGGGGATAACATTTGGAATACCGCCATCGGCAAACTGCTCCTCTCTGGCGCTTTGCAACCAGCTCGCCCAAAATGCATGAACACCAGAATTGAATATCGAAGTTGGGGCAAAGACCTGCGCGTCACCCGTCCAACCCATTCGCTCATCGCGCTGCGGACAGTCCGTAGGGATATCGAAAAAATTACCACGCAAACCCCAGATGATGTTGCTCTGTAGTTTGTTCAGCATCTCGTGCGACGATGTAAAACTCCCGGTCTGTTCAAAGTCGGAACATTGAACGATACCGGTGACCCAGTCTTTTTCCGGGGTTGCGTTGGTATCGAATCCGCTGAGCTCCACATACCTGAATCCATGAAAAGTGAACGTCGGTTTCCATGTGATGTTCCCATCGGACTTAGGAATATAGTAATCTGTTGACCTGGCAGAGCGATAATTCGCTGTGTACAAGCTACCATCCTGGTTGAGCATTTCTGCCAAGCGTATAGTAACTTTTTGGTTTTTTGACACCGGAATATTCAACTCTGCAACACCAACCATATTTTGACCGAGGTCGAATATAAATGTCCCCGGTTTGAGCTCACTTATGGAGACGGTTGGCAATTTCATCTTGTCGATAACCGTTGCATTTCGCTTTGGTAAAAGTAGAACTGCTGAATCAATTACCTTCTCTTCGACATCAATCCAATTTTCTGCCCTAAAGTCCGGCGTGCTCCAGCCGGGGATTTCCAGATTTGCATCATAATCCTCCCCTTCATAGATATCAGAGAACCGAATGGGCCCATTTGTCGTACCCTTCCAACTGCCATCTGAACTAACTATTTTTTGCACACCATTTTGATAGGTTATTTCCAACTGACAAATAAGCTGCGGCACCGGTTTCGGCCCCACATAACTCCTGGCATACGCGATACGTCCGGAGTACCATCCTTCTGCCAGTATGACTCCGAGGGTATTTTCACCCTTTTTAAGCATGTCAGTCACGTCGTAGGTTAAGGATTCAATGCGTTTTTTGTAGGGCGTCCATCCCGGTGTCATCACGTCCTGTCCTATCCTGATGCCATTTAACGCTGCTTCAAAAATTCCCTTTGAAGTGATGTATAAACGGGCTTGAACAATATTGTTTTCCAGATTAAAATTCCTTCTTAAATATTGTGGTCTGTGAAAAAAGTATCCATTCTCAGTAATATCAGGTTTCATCGGCTTTGGTAAATTGATCCATTTTGCCTGCCAGTCTGAGTTTTTTAATAGTCCCAACTCCAGGTGAGCGACCGAACTCCATTGTGACGAATTTTTATTCTGATCCCAGAACATCACCTGCCAATAGCCCTTTTGTCTTGATTCAAGTGGCTTTCCCTCGAACTTTACCCAAACAGACTGGTCGGAATACACTTTTTCACTGTCCCATAAATCAGCGTTATCCGGGAGCAAAGCTGGTTTGCTTGCAACGACTATTCGGTATGCCGATTGGGCTTTTATCTGCTCAGCTATTGGCAATTTCCATGAAAAGGTGGGCTTTGGATTATAGAAACCAATGGGATTTGTCAATCCTTCACTTACCACTAAATCAATTGGGCCTTCTATACCCCGATTGTTGTTTTGACATGAGGCAATTAATAGCACCCATGCTATAAAAATCCATTGCTTGCGATTCATGGAGGAAAATTTAGTCAATTACTGCAATATTCCCCCAAGGATGTATCAGGATCTGCGAATTACTAATCCATTTATCATTTTGTCTTAATCCGCAGAACAGTTAACGACATCGGAGGAAGCTGATAGTCAAACCGAGTACTTACTTTAAAAGTAGAATCGACAGGGATCACATTTTGTGGATTTTCCAGAGAGTTCTCGGCATCGGCGGTTCCGGTAAGTAGCGTTTGTTCAGCAATTGGATTGATGTTTTTAAATCCTGCCAGATTGACTTTCATGGTTTTTGATTCATTTCCTGCATTCACTAGTTTCAGGATCACATCACCCGTCTTGCTATCCCGAACACACGACGCCGCCAGAGTTGAATCTGCTGGGTCTTTTGTGATTACGTTATTAAAATAAACATCACCGCTATGGATTGAAAACAGTCTCTGGACATGGTAATTAGGAGTCAGGATGACACTCGTATTGTCAAAGAAGATCATATCTGTTTTCCATTGGGTATGATTCACCTTGGCGAATAAAGGTGCATACGAAGCCATTACAACAATGTCGCCATTCCGTTCGAGTGTAGTCAGGTAAGCCGCTTCTATAATCGCATTCTGCAATTTATTGCCCCACGAAGCATATTCACCTAAATACACCAGCGACTGATTTCTATCGTAAGCATCATAGCGATATTGGTTGCTGATGAACCATTCAGGGTTTTTGTAATAATGTTCATCTACCACAGGGACCTGAATATCATTTGCCAATTTCCAGCCCTTGACGAAATCCTCCCCAGCTTCTCCGGGACCTCCTGTTCCGATAACAATGATTTCAGGATGCTTAGCTTTTACTGCATCGTAAATCATCCGGAAACGCTCTTCAAACTCTGGTGTGATCTTATCTTCATTGCCTATTCCAATATATTGCAAATTGAATGGAGCAGGATGTCCTCCGGCAGCCCGCTTCGATCCCCAAACGGAGGTTACTGGTCCATTTGCCCATTCAATCAGATCGAGAACCTCTTGTATATAATCCGTCATTCCATCTTTGGGTATAGCTTTCTGCCCTGTTCCGCCGATGCGCCACGTACCGCCCGAGTTCTGGCAACTGACTGCAGCGGGAAGCACTGGTACCGGTTTCGCCCCTATGTCTTCACAGAATTGAAAATATTCAAAATAGCCCAAACCGCCTGTTTGATGATATCCCCAGATATTTTTTTGTTCCGTGCGTTGCTCAATGGGTCCGATCGTGTTTTTCCACCGGTACATATTTCCCAAACCATCGCCATGGACGAGGCAGCCGCCCGGGAAACGGATAAATTTAGGTTTCATATCCGCCAACACCTGGGCCAAATCTTCCCGAAGACCATTCGTCCGATTCTTGAATGTCTTTTCCGGAAAAAGGGTAATCACGTCCAGTGCGAGGGTTCCAGTGCTTGTTGCTAATATGGCTAACGATGCACTATCACAGCTGGCTGTAGTTTTGAGCATGGCAGTATATTTCTTCCATTCACCGGATGTTGATGAGAGGACTTCCTGCGCCAACACTTCCCCTTTTGGATTCTGCAAACTAACCTTTAAAGAGATCGGATCTCCTGAAAGCTGACGGGCAAAAAGTGAAAAATTATACGTACTCCCGGCCTTGACAACGATGCCATCAAAACCTTGATTTTTGATTCCTACGCCGGCATCGCCTTGATATTGCTCATACTTTCCTACATGCTCCACATTCAGCACCAGGTAATGTGGATTGTTAGGATGGATGGGGGTATTTGTCTCTACGTTGATTGAACCGTATGAAAAACCGGGTGTAATGTACTCCCAGGAAGTAAAAGGTCCCCAACCAACCTGATCTGTCGGACTATACTCGAACGATCGGTTTTGTACCAACTCAGCGTAAAGCCCGCCATCAGCGGCATAATTGATGTCTTCAAAAAACAATCCGAACAAGTCCGGGCTGATCTGTTTGCCTGCTTTAAGCTTGTCCTGGGAATGAACCTGTGTGGTTAGTGAAATTGTGGCGACAGAAAGCAGCAAGATCACCAGTCTCCTTTTGGAATAGCCAGTTGCGCATGGAGTCTGTCTCGGTTTATTTAAATTGTTCATTGTAAATCAATTTAACTTTCATCTAACCTCTGAGTTTGCATTAATCAATGTCCAAAAACAATTGATAGCCTATTTCTTTACAATATCATTTACAGCATTTGAAAGAAATACATAGGCTGCGCCTATATCTATGACATATTCATTCTCACCCCAGAAAAATGGCCAGTCTTCCTTGTTTTCCAGAAAATCGGGTTGAAATAAAAGCAGCCCCGGAACAACACCTCCGGCAATAAAACTAAAATCAGCTCTGTTACCGCCGTATGCGACTTCTTTGGAGTGCGGTCCCACAGCAGAAACAAAAGAAAGGTTAGAATATGGGTGACAACCGAAAATATAGTTCAAACCCATAAAAACATATTCCCTCCCAATAATATCTGGAAAAGCTTTGTACGCGTAATAGTTAGTGATCGCAAAATTTATAACACCTGCGTTTCCTCCCCATCCCCTGGATGTTATCGGAACGCCATAAGGATTCTCTTTTGCTAAACCGTCAATTGTTTCCTTATATTTCACGACATACCCACGCAATTTGGTTTTGTAGTCATTTCCCAAATAAGGCAACATTTGAAGTGCGGCTGTCATTCCTCCGCCTCTGCCAGATAATGCCCGGTCGAGGGATGGCCATAAGAGTTCTGTGAATCGCTTCGAATACATTTCATCCCTGGTAGTAATAAACAATTGAAGAGCCGCATTCATTTCGCCAAAGCTGGCGAACATTTGCCGCTCAGGCGCATTCGTTTTTTGACTCTTATTTTGGTTTTCATTCCATAATTTTTTTGCCAATATAAGGCATTTTTCAGCCAGGGCTTTATCATATTCGCTCAGGGCGCGGCTTGATGCTGCCAGCGAAGCAGCAGTGGAGTAATCAAGAAATGGCGTTCTATTGGTGAAGGCCCACCTGTCGTCCATAGTGCCGCTGGATTTTCCGTCAGATTCATATGGCTTAAGATTAGGATTATAAGGCAGATTATCCGTTTCGGTCATCGCATCACCGAGATGATGATATTGATAGAGATTCGGCACAATAATACCCCTCACAGGGTGACCAATATTTTCGACCTGGGCAACCAGGTTTAGTGCGCCGTGTTCTATTTGTTGCAAAATATCTGGTTTTCCATCCGGTCGATGAATGTCCGTGAAGCGGTTTGTCTGATCCACTAATGTGACGTCACGCTCAAGTTTGAATTTCTCCCATGCATCGACGAGGTTTAGCAACACGTTAACATGTGAATAAGTCTGGATGTCAAAATCACCTGCATCAAACCAACCGCCCACATCCAATCCTGGTATGCGTTCGTAGGATTTGTATTTCGTGTCGGTAACAGAATCCATCTTATATCCATCGAAGTGCTGATGGTTAACCGGCGCCTGAAGGGCGTCATCCAGAAATGGAACGCCATGCCAAGTCCGGTAGCCTTCGTTGACCATCATATGATCCATTTGTACCGGGAAAAAAACATCCATAGTTGGGTGCCAGATATTGTCGAAAACATTTTCACCGATGATAAATGTGTTGGTCACTTGATCTCCGTATTTTATGAAATAGATGCCTGGCTCTTTTACCGAGGTAAAATCAAACTTGATGTAATTGTATCTTAGATATTTTCCCCATTGGGTAACCTCCACACTGTATTTCTCAACCTGCTTACCCTCTGCAGTGACCTGGAAAATGGATGCTTTACTTAATGGCGTGTCATTCTTATCGAGTTCAATTACGGCAATCTTTTCCTGACCAGGGTGATAACCCACCTGGGAAAACTGGATTACCGGAGACCTTTTCCATGCAACGATTGCATTAGCTTCGAGATACCATTCCGCAACCTTACCTGTCTTCTTTGCAGGAATTATACTACGCACGATAAACCAACCATTTTGAGCCAGGTCACGCCCGTCGAAAAGCATAATTTCTCCATCAACTGATTGAATCTTGACAAAATGCTCTGGATCTTCCGGTGCCATAAGAATTGTCTTTCCTGAAGCCAGTGGCCCGGGAACGATATATTCATTTCTACCCCTGTCATCAAATGTGGAGTGGCCGGCATATTGCAGAACCTTATTACTCAAAGGTTCAATTGTTGTGGAACTGGCCGGATACAGAGGAAAAGCGCCTGGTTTTCCATCGACCAGATAGGTTTTTCTAAAATATGCCGACGGTATAAATTCAAGATTCAGTCCTGCCCGTCCTTCAAGTTTTTCAGGAAGCGGTTTATCCAGGTAAACGCTTATGACAATACCATTGTCTTTGGGATACACACTTATCCTTGAATCAAAATCATAATCCGCATACCTTAATGTCACGTCGATAGTACTGGTTTCCTTATTTACTTTTCTATCGACTACAGTCGGTACCAGATCCCATTGTTCAGGTGTGTTCTGAAGCCTCACCGCCCCACCTGTGGTGGTTCTCACTCCGTGATGAATAATTTCGATACCTGCATTCTTTTCATCATTGAACATCCCCGTGTATTGATTGCTGTAGATAAACATATTTACCCCCTGGGTTTCAAAATATCCTAAATCATTCAGATGAAGTTTTTGACCATAGCTTTGCAGCGAGATTAGAATGAAGGTAAATAAGGGAGCAATAGTAAATGATGCCTTGGCGAACGGATAGGGCGAAAAATTATAGTTGTTCCATAGCGATTTAAGGAAGCCATGGCTTCGTTTAATAGTACTTTTCATTGTTCTTATTATTAATGTCTATGTTTATGTATTTGAAAAAAGTCGTTGTTCAACTTCACGTGTTTTTGTTAGATTGATTACTTAAAAAGGATCTGGGAAAAATTGTAAATATTATTTCTCCATACCGGCCATGTGTGCCCACCAGGGTACTCGCTATACGTGTATTTGATTTTCATTTCGTCAAATTTCGCAAGCATCACCTGGCAATTGTTGTGGGCAATATCTTCCTTTCCTCCCATCGCTATCCAAAATTGCTTTAGGTTGTTATTGATCGTTTCCGTGTTGTTCTTCATGAATTCGTATTGTGCATCCGCAATGCTACTTTGTCTTTGCTGAATCCAGCCGGAACTAAACACACCTAGATAGGAAAAGAGCTGGGTATTATATACTCCCAAATAAAGGGTTTGAATGCCTCCCATCGATAGGCCGGCCAGAGCGCGACTTTTTGAATCAGTCTCTGCACGGTAGTTATTCTCGACAAATGGAATGATGCAATTTTTCATCTCGGCATCAAACATTTTCAAGCTGCCTTCTCCAAATCCAGATGCGGGCATGTTCCCATCAACCATTACAACAAGCATGGGTTTTGCCTTCTTTTCAGCGATAAGATTGTCGAGGATTAAATCAGTTTTACCTTGTGTAGCCCAACCGCGTTCATCCTCACCACCACCGTGCATTATGTACAGAACGGGGTACTTTTCATTCATGCTTTCATCGTATCCTGGAGGGGTGTAAATGTAAAACTGGCGCCATGAACGGGTGACCATGGAGAAATAGCGCTTTATCCTGATATCACCATGTGGTACATCCTTAACCGCATAAAATCCATCACCTCTAAAAGGAACCTCTATTCCGCTAACCATCCGTCCCATTCCGTAAAATGTTTCGCTGGCAGGATCTGCAACTGCTACTCCATCTATAAGGATGGAATAATAGTGAAATCCTTCGCTTAATGAATCAGTCGTCACCTCCCAAACACCTGCTGTATCTTTTACCATATCATATTTTTTTACCAAATCCAACTGGACTTTTTGCGCTTCCGGCGCCTTTATCCGGAATATGACTCGACTATCCGGCAGTATTTGTGGGTACTTGGCCCGCCTCACATTAGTGGCAGCAGGTGTGCCAAGCGGACTGTACTTCTTAAAGCTGGCTACATCAACAGGTTTGAAGAGAAGTTGAGAAAACATATACAATCCATTCTTCCAAACTTTGAAGTCATGTACACCTGGCTCAACATAATAAATATGCGGCACGTCGTTTTTCACAAGGTAATCATGCGTTCTCCAGCTAAATGAAATAAGATTGTCTTCATCACCACACGATAGCCAGAGCAGCTTTAGATTTTTTCTTGTATAGTCAGGATCGGGAACCAAAATATCAGGGCTTTTCGTATTGGGAGCAGAGGAAAACCCTCCTACCCAGGCGAAAATATCCAGGTTTCCCAGCCCGAAATTGAGTGATTGTCCACCTCCCATCGACAAGCCGGCTATGGCGCGACTGTCGCGATCTTTAATGACAGAGTATTTCTTTTCGATAAAAGGGATCAGGTCATTAAGCAGGTCCATTTCGAAAGTGGCAAATGCCTGCACTTTCAAGCTGTCAAAAATATTTCCTGTCGCCCGATCATCTTTCATAGCACGCCCATTTGGCATTACCACAATCATTGGTTCAATTTTTTTGTCAGCATACAGGTTATTCAAAATTACCTGGGGCTGTCCTCCCCTCAGCCATTCCTTTTCATCGCCGCCGATTCCGTGCAGTAGATAAAGAACCGGGTATTTTTTACCTTTCGAATAGGCAGGCGGGGTGTAAACCAATGCTCTGCGTTTTACTCCGACTGTCTTGGACGTATAGCTTATAGTGTCCAGTTTTCCGTGTGGAATATTGTCTCTAACGACATCAAATCCCTGAAGGGCTTGCTTTTCAAGACTTTGTGTGTAGGCAAGTTGAGTAAGCAAGAGTAAAGTGAATAAAAACAGGTGCTTCATAGTGAGTTATTGTCTTATGAGATAATGATTATTTCCATTAAGGTATTCCAGCCATTGAGGTAGAACCCTTAAAATCATTCCTAAAAAAGGTTATTAAATGATTTCGAAATCCAAGTTAGATATGTGTAATGGCAAACCCTGTCAAATTTCAGACAATGGCTGTTAAAATTATTTCATGAAGTAAAAAGTAGTTTAGCTATGGCTTTTTGGCCTATGAAATTATGGAGTAGGTACAATTTTCTTCTTTTCTACATATTCGAGAGCATACTCAGACGGAGTAATTCCAAAATGGTCATGAAAACATTTTGAAAAGTACGATGGTGTGGAAAATCCTGTTTCAAAAGCTATTTCGGAAAAATTCAAGTTGCCCTCCATGATCAATTGAACTGCCTTTTTCAGTCGAATGCTTCTGATGAATTCAACAATTGACAGGCCACTGATAGCTTTTATTTTTCGGTATGTCTGAACTTTGCTAAATGCCACGTACTGAGCGAGCTGATCGACATTTAGATCAGAATTAGTAAGATTTTCATCGATAAACGTCAGCACCTTTTGCATAAATTCTTTATCAAGGCGGTTGGATACAGCATCCTGAGGAAATGGGAATGTGTCTTTTAAAAATCTGGAGTAAACTGCTTGCTTAAAATTGATAAGGCGTAATATCTGTGCTTTCAGATAATCAATATTGAATGGCTTAATCAAATAAACGTCGGCCCCCATTTCCAACCCTTCTATTTGCTCTTTCATATCTGTTTTAGCCGAAAGGATTATGATAGGAATATGGGAGGTTATTACCTGATTCTTGAGTGTATGGCTTAATTCAATGCCGTTTAGAATCGGCATCATGACGTCTGTAATGATCAGATCCGGGATAATTTTGCTGGCAATTTTTAATCCCTCCCCACCATTTGTTGCTGATAAGACATTATAGTCAATGGATAATTCATCAATCAGGTAATTCCTAATGTCTTCTTCATCTTCAACTACCAATACCCGATAATGTGCAGTTGGTTTTTCAACATGATTTCCACTTGATATATTTTCATGGTGGTTAATGACACTTTCTATACTTCTCCCGTTGCCATTACCATTACCACTAAATCCTTCCTGAATCACGGGAAAGCAAACATCGAAACAGGTTTCCAATGTAGGGTCGCTGCTAAGTTCAACTCGCCCATGATGGAGTTCCACAAAACTTTTAACTAACGCCAATCCAATTCCGGTTCCCTCCATGTTTTTGTTTTGCACATTATTTACCTGAAAGTATCTGTCGAAAATCATTTTTTGATTTTCCTTGCTGATCCCCTCTCCCGTGTTAATTACCGATATTTTGGCGTATTCGTTGTGTGCTTCAAATACTTTCGAAATATTTACCATGATGATTCCATTCAAAGGTGTGTATTTGAAAGCATTGGATAACAAATTAAAAATTACCTTTTCGAACATTCCTTTATCAACCGGTATTTCCAATTGATCAAATGAATGATTGAATTTAAACTCAATATTCATGGTATTGGCCAGATTGTTAAAGAGCTGACAAATTTCATTCGTCGCCGATACGATTTCACAAAGATGAAAGTCAGGCTTTAGTTTATCCTGCTCGATCTTACTGTAATCCATCAATTCATTGGTGAGTTTCAGCATTCGGTTACTACTCTTTAGGACAAGCCTGAGACGGTTTTTATTATGGTCAGAAATATCATCCTGGACAATCAGCTTTTCTAAGGGGTTGATTATAAGGCTTAGAGGTGTTCGGAACTCATGAGAAATGTTGGATAAGAACTCATTTTTCATCTTGTCCAATTCTTCAATTTTTCTTCTTTCAAACCGCTCCTTTTCAATAAGGGACTTTTGCAGAATTTTTTGAATGATCAGCCTGCGGTAGGTAAATAATAGCAACAATGCTATAGAAAGATAAATGGCATAAGCTATTTTGGATAACCAGAAGGGTGGTAGATTGTTGATATTAACAGTCCGTACTGAATTTTTCGCTGAGGAATCAGCCAGCATGATACTCAAGGTATACTTACCGGGATTCATGTTTGACAGAATAAGACTTCGTTGCCCGGGCGACAAAACTGACCAGTCATTATTTCCAATCTTATACTTATAAAATGATCTTTCGGGATTCAAATAGTTGATTGCTGCAAATTCAATATTCAGAGTAGATCCGTATGGGATATTAATAGTTTCAGCCGCATTGAGTTCATCTTCCAGAATGTAACTGCCACGATACTTTTCAAATGGCACAATTTTATGGTTGTTTACACTGATATCCGTGAAATAGATTGGCGCTGAGATTTCATTATTTTCAATTGAATTTGGATTTATTGAAACAAGTGCCTCATGTGTAGTGAACCACAATTCTTTCGTGGTTGAAGCATAGACCGCATTGCCAATATATTGGTTGAACTTTTCATCATCTGAATTGAACAGGTTGGTGATCGAAAAATCCTTGCGATTGATTTTGGAAATTCCGTATGAAGTCGAAATCCAAATATTTTGATCTTCATCCTCCATGATACTATTGATGCTTTCTGAGGATAGACCAGTTATTGTATTAATCTCCGTAAACTTGTCCGTTTCCAAATAACAAAGACCAGAATTGGTACCAATCCATAATATCCGGTTTTTATCCAAATAAAAACACTTGATGTTGCTGCTAGGGAGCTTATCGTTGAGTTCCAAATCCTTACCAATGAAATTTAGGTCAGAAATCTCATTCAACATTATTATTCCACCATCTCTTGTACCCAGCCAATATTTATTATCACCAATATCCAGGATTGAGTTTACTGGTGAAATTGTAAAACCAGCCTCCTCTTTTCGTTCTTCGGAATAAATGAGCCTAACCTTGGTATTACTTTTGAGCTGGCTAAAAGATACTGAAGAACCGAAATCATCATTCCGTTCAAGAACATGAGTAGAGCCCCACGACCCTATCCAAAGCCGTCCTTTACTGTCCTCAAAAAAACAGGTTATATAGGAATTTGCTCTCGGGTCGATAGCAAACAAAATGTTGGCGTCTAAAGGAATAATAGAAACAGGCTCGGTTCCATTGATGAGATTTTTAGCATATACCGAGGGCACCACGTATAATCCAATCCTTGAATAGACTATCCATAAGTTTCCTTTGCTATCCTGATATGTCAATGTGACTTTATCATTATGCAACTGTAGACCTGTGCTTTTGGAAGTGAATTGCCTGCGCTCATAGGTCTTTGTGTCATACAGGTCTATCTCATTTCTGTTAAATGTAACCCAAATTTTATCTTTGTCTGTAGATTGATTGATGCCCAGTATTTCCTTGAACTTATTGGGACCATTAGACTCAGGGAAACTGTGATATTGAAATATGTTTTTTTCAAAGTAAACTTTAGATAACCCGCCGTCTGCCATACTAATCCATGCAATGCCAGAACTATCGATGCATATCTGATCAAGAAAGTTGGACTTTAATCTTAATGTTAGGTCTTCATCATTTCGATAGTTGTCGTGTCTGGTTTTTCCGTCTTTTTCTTTACTAAAAACATATAAGCCCTCACCAAATGTTGCTATCCAACAACGTCCTTGGTCATCAATAGTCGCTGATTTTACGCGTTTATTGCCTACAATTTTGTTTACCTCATCAATAAATGGGTCATTTGAAAGTTTTTGACTTTCCACATTCACACTAAAAACACCTCCATCCCAACTGGACGCAATGATGTTTTCGTCTTTAAAATCTGATAACCATCTGATTGAGTTTTGATTCTTTGAATCGATTCGTTTAAACTGATATGTAAACAGATCTAGCTCATACAATGAACTATTAGTGCCTACCCACAAGGATTGACTCCCAGGCTTGGCGTAGATAAAGTTGATTACGTTCATCTGGAAATTTTTGTGTACCGGATCTGGCCACAAGACGTGGGTTTTCACGGTGCTCTCGGGATCAAATTCTTGGTTTTCGTCAATGGCAATAAGACCTGCATTTGTTGCTATCCATACTTTGCCCTGATGGATTAGAATCCTGTTCACCTTGGAATTGCTTCCTTCACTGAGCTTTAAACCAAACAGTTTACCGGTGTGTGAATTGTAATAAGCCACTCCTTTGCCTGCCGTACCTATCAAAAAGTTATGATTAGTATCCTCTATTATACAATATGTTTCAAGTTTTAATAATCCATTGGCCAGGCTATTAATGTTCTTAAAACTATGTCCATCGTAACGAAACAGGCCATTACTGGCGCAAATCCATAAAAATCCTTTTGAATCCTTGAACACACTATTTACCCCGGAAGTAGTCAATCCTTCCCTGAAAGAGTAATTCACAATCTTTATACTATCTCCAACGGTTACTTTATAAAAGCTGAGAACGAAAGTGATGGCTAACAGAATACAAGGCAATTTGCTTTTCATCGGTTATTCGTGCTGAGGAATAAATATTCACTAAAATAGTCTTTCTGCATAATATATGATAGTGAAATAGAGTCCCTATCCATTTCGTGTTTACGTAGAGTGTCCGGCTGTAATTCTAAGGTTCTCCCAAACTTTGATCTTTATGTTGGATCTAATAAAAAAAGCACTCACGATTCTTATCGTAAGTGCTTGATTTTAAGGCTCCCCAGACTGGACTCGAACCAGTGACCCTCTGATTAACAGTCCGTTAATTATACTATTTTTATTTTACTTTATTTGCTTTTATTTTGTCTATAATACTGATATAGAGATATTTATATTTTTATGTTTTTCATATTTTGCTTTACTAATTTGAAAATAGTATGCAAATTGTATGCAAATTTTACGCTATGTATGCTCATCAAAAAGTTGTACTTGACACCCGGCGGCCAAAAAAAGATGGCTTATATCCTATTAAAATCCGAGTCACTTACCTGAAGGAACAGAAGTATTATGGCTTGGGTATCGATGTCTCACAGACCGATTTCACTCGTTTGATGAATAACTCTGTACGTATGGAATTAAGGAGTCATAAGCTCCAAATCCAAAGCATGCAATCGAAAATTGAAGAGTTCATAAGGTCTATGGATACTTTTTCTTTTGTCGAATTGGACAATAAGCTTGCAAACAAGATTAATACGCCTGAACTTGAAAATGACGTTTATGCCTATTTCAATAATCTGATTGACAAACTAACCCTGGATGGGCGCATTGGTACCGCTTTTGTCTATAATGATGCACGCAAGTCGTTACAGAAATTCAAACCCAAACTCGCTTTCACCCAGATCACACCTGAGTTTCTAAGGGAATACGATGCCCGATTGAAAAAGGAACAAAAGTCCATTTCGACCATCGGAATATACATGAGACACCTTCGGGCAGTTGTTAATCGGGCAATTGAAGCCGGAATTATCGATCAGAAAAATTATCCTTTCGGGAAAAACAAATACCAGATCAAAGCTCCTATCAACATAAAAAAGGCATTAACACTGGATCAAATTCGGAAAATTTTTGATTATCCGGTTAATACGGGCAGTAATCAGCACTTCGCAAGGGATATGTGGGTATTTTCCTATTTGTGTAACGGCATGAATATTAAAGATGTGATTAGTTTGAAATTTAAAAACATCCATGGTGATGTAATACATTATGATCGCTCCAAGACTTCCAATACAATTCAGAACCCCAAACCGATTATAATCAACCTTCTCCCACAAGCCACAGAAATAATTGAGCGCTGGGGGAATAAAAAAAGGCGGGATAATGATTACGTTTTCCCGATTCTTAAGGATAATATGGACGAGGTTGAGAAAAAAAGAATGAAGGATTTGCTTCTCCGATCTATCAACCACTTTATGGGTCGGATTGGGAAAAATATCGGTCTAGAAAAAAATCTTACTACTTATTCTGCGAGACATTCTTTTGCCACCGTATTGAAACGAACTGGCGCACCGATGGAATTTATCAGCGAGGCGATGGGACATAAATCGCTCCAAACAACAGAAGCTTATCTGGATAGCTTTGAAGATGCTTCGAGACGAAAATTCATGGAAAACCTGATACCGAAATAGAACCATCATTTATATATTTATTACTAATGGTTCTGTTTTCCCTAGTGGAATGATTTTATCAGAATCTATACATACAATATTAATAATGTATAGATTTTCGAATTTTCTATACAAAAGAGCTTATCTTTGTATAAATTTTCTTCTTTTCTATACAAATGGATACCTGGGTATTAAAAGAACTTCCTCTAGCAGAAGAATTAGAGACAAAAAAAATTCTCAAAGCTCTGCCTTCAGCCCATGCAGCATTAGCAGAACTTAAGGGAATTGCTTCGACTATTCCTAACCAAAATATTCTCATCAATACCTTAGGCTTACAAGAGGCAAAAGATAGTTCTGCGATAGAAAACATCATTACAACTCATGATGACCTATATAAATCTGAATTAAATCTTGAAGCTTTTAAATCTTTGGATGCGAAAGAAGTACAGAATTATATTTCTGCATTAAAATCCGGTTTTGAAATGGTTAATCAAAGTGGATTGTTGACTAGTAGAACGATCCTGAAGATTCAAGAAGTTCTCGAGGAAAATAGTGCAGGGTTCAGAAAATTACCAGGAACAACGTTGAAGAAAACTTCAACTGGAGAGGTGATATATACCCCACCACAGGATTATGATGAAATTATCAGATTAATGACAAATCTTGAAAAATACATTAATGATAATGATATGCAAGATTATGATCCATTAGTAAAAATGGCAATAATTCATTATCAATTTGAAAGTATACATCCCTTCTATGATGGAAATGGCAGAACAGGGAGAATACTCAATATACTGTATTTGATTTTACAGAATCTTCAAGATCTTCCTATTTTATATTTAAGTAAATACATCATAAAATATAAGTCGGATTACTACCGATTATTACAGAATATTCGAGATGAAAATTTATGGGAAGAATGGCTCTTATTTATGATTAAAGGAATCGAGATGACTGCAAAAGAAACGATTGATCTGATTCTCAATATTAAAAGTCTAATGCTTGAATATAAACATAGGCTTCGTGATAATTATAAATTTTATAGTCAAGACCTTCTCAATAATCTATTTAAACATCCATATACAAAGATTGAGTTTGTAGTACGGGATGTGGGCGTTTCAAGGCTAACCGCAGCTAATTATCTCAATAGATTGGCTGATGACAAAATGCTGACGAAAAACAGACTAGGTAGTGGAAATTACTATATAAATACAGAGTTGTTTGCTTTATTGACAAAAAGATAAATACTGTTACTCGTACAAGATCATTAGTGAATCCCTAGGATATTAGTCTTCACAAACAACCGGGACGTATCTGGACAGTTTTGAAGATCCAAGGAATTTGCATTATGTCAAATAAACACTCTGTAATGTCACCTATTTTTAAGTGTAATTTGCAACCGCAGGAATTCTGAATGCCTTTTACCTGTCCTAATATGATCGGTCTTTCTCCCAGGTTAATTTTTCAGGCTGTACCATTGGTAAGATATACTGCATTGATTTGAACCTGGGTAGATAAACCCAGTGCATTCATGGCCATCGCCCCTGTTGGTATTATTTTAGCCTTATCACGTCTTCTTATTGCTTCTGCTATCGCTTCAGTCCCAGGCTTAACAGGCCCTAGTATTGGATCTACCTCTAGCCGGGCATATATACCTCTGGCCACACGCACCAATTCCTCTTTAACTTCTAATCGTTCCAATGCTTTTGCGACAGCTTTCGCTGTGCCATACGTTATAAAATCATCTGAAAAAATAGCGTACCCCTTTTGGCTTCGTACAAGTGACGAGTGCGGCAAAGACTTCATTTCAAAAACTCATGCTAAACCACACTGCAACTGCGGAAGGATATTTATATATTTGGGTAAGCAACGAGAGCAGTCTGAACGTGGATGTGTATTTCGACGATATGAAAATAACCCACACCGCTTCCAGCATGCTGGTACAGGCCAACGACTACTACCCCTTCGGCCTCACGATGAAGCCATCCGACTACCTGCGTACAGGTGAAAAGAAAAATGACTACCTCTACAACGGGAAAGAACTGCAGGATGAACTAAACCTCGGATGGATGGACTACGGAGCCAGAATGTATATGCCGGAAATTGGAAGATGGGGCGTGGTGGATCCCCTAAGCGAGAAAATGAGAAGGTGGAGCCCTTATAATTATGCCTACGATAATCCTTTACGGTTTATTGATCCGGATGGAATGGAATCAAAGGAATCAAAGGAATCAAATGCAGAGTCTCATAGAAATGATTTAGCAAGAAGTGCAGCCCGACATGCTAGTCTTATCGGAGGGACGAATAATGCCAATTTTGGTGTATCAAAAAGCCCTTCCCCAAAATCGAATACTGGCTCAAAACAAGACAAGAAGAAAAAGGGAGAAAAAACCACAAAAGCTTCGACTACAGAATATGATGCAATTTCGGGCGTCGATCGAAAAAGAGATTTGGAAATTATTAGAGCCGCCCAAAATTCACTAGACTATGTAAATGCTTTCTATGACAAAGCCGAAGCCGCATGTAATATTGGTGTTCAATGCGCTTTTGAGGAATTAACAGGAAGGCCAGATTTTGGCAATATGACTGCCAATGAAATAGTTGAATATTTAAGTCAATCAGAAACAGGTGAGTGGTCGGGAATAGCTATGAGCAATGTGCAAGAAGTTGTTAACAAAGGAGGAATTGTTATTGCTGGGACAGTTAACCCAATTCCGGGAGGATCTGGACATGTAGTTCTCCTAGTTCCAGGAACTGAAGTTAATAGTGGTTCCTGGGGTGGCTTAGTACCGGTAGCAATGGATACTGGACCAAATAAAAAATGGGCATCCCAAGGGATCAACCATAGTTGGAATCCGGGGTCAAAGGATGACGTAAGGTTTTTTTTGTTTATTGGAAAATAATTTTTGAATATATGAAGAAGCTGATATTCATAGTAATACTTATTTTTTTTGTGTCCTGTGAGAAATCCAACAGCCAGGTAGGAAGTCAGTCAGGAATTAAATTTGATGAAAAAAATGTGTTAGAGTTTTCTGATAACAAGATTTTTGAGGGACGCAAGCTATCCTTCATAGAAGTTCTTAGAGCTAATTATGCTCAAAAGGAGCTTATACTTTTAAATTGTGTTAATTGGGAAAATGATCCTGGAGATTTTAGGAAAATCAAGATAGGTAGCACAGAGTTCGTTAACATGGGTGGATGGACCAAAGTGCCAGAGGAATATTCCAAATACTCAGAAAGTGACTATTTTTTAGAATTAAATTTAGACAATAGGAGTCCAGTTATTGTTCTATTTGGTTATGTGTATGCGAGTGATCCAGGATATTTGAGCGTGATCAGTCTTACAGGAGCAAACCCAGAACTCATTTTCAACATGAAAGTTCTTCTTAAAGAGGTTGTGATGAATGGGGACAATATGGGTTTGGTTATTAATTTTCAAGGTCAGGATTACAACCTTTATATGGATAATGGTATGCTCAAATTTGAGAAAAATTGACCCGGCAGTTTGTAGTCTTCCGTAGGGAGAGACTTCAAACTATAAATGAAAAGCAGGAACCCTTAGAAATCGGCAGGTAGGTTTGTTCTGGTCAGTGAGTTGTAGGATGGGTATCGAAGGAAGTGTCTTTTGTTTCTAACTGGTCATTCATTACACTATCGGTTTCATAATTTTTTGGTGATGGATTTTTAAACTATACGACAATGAATACCATTAAACTCTTTTCTGTATTATTTTTCATGATATATAAAACACCTGTATTACCAGAATCAATTGGTGATATCGATGAATGCAAAGTGGTGCTGGCCACCATCAATGAAACCTACGAAGGAGAATGCAAAAAAGGCCTAGCCAATGGCCAAGGGAAAGCTTCGGGAATCGATCAGTACGAGGGTCAATTCAAGGATGGCCTGCCACACGGTACCGGCACCTATACCTGGTCTAATGGAGATGCGTACACCGGCGCATGGAAAAAGGGCCAGAAAGAAGGAGAAGGCCAACTCACCAAAGCGGATGGCCTTGTCACCAAAGGCTTCTGGATCAAAGATGAATACATAGGTGTGGATAAAGAGCCGTTCCAGGTAATTCAAAAAGGGCCAGAAATATTGAGGGTAAATTTTCGTAGGGCTGATGAAGTATCGAAAAAAATTGAATTGCAATTTGAACAGAACCACGCCCAATTGCCGGTGAGATTAACCCAGGTAAACGGTGATTTTTCAGTATTGCCACCAAATACCACCCACCCCAACTTTATCGTTCAGGTGGTTGATTTTCCATTTCAGGGGCATTTACAATTTGATGTGCCAGGCACCCTTAGTAATACCATCATTTCCAATGTGGATTTGGAAATCCGCATCAGCCAGCAGGGAGCATGGTTGGTCACCGTTGAAATGCTTGCGTCGAATTGATGGAATTTCAAAACACATTTTAGCTAGCTAAATGAATAATAAGAACTTTTTTGCTGCTTCTTATCATATTATTGCAGAGTCCCATAACCAAATACGAAGATTATTATGAGCCAATAACGTGCCCACCATGAGCTAACTGAGCCAACTATGAGCCTACCCCCACTTGAGAAATAGAACTTGAGTCAAATTCTGAAATTTTTATTGATTTTCCGGGCTTTTGTTTTATAGAAGCCCAGCTAGCCTAAGCAAGTTGTCCAATTCCTTATCAGAAACACTTTCCTTCTCTCCTTTATCATATATGGAAAGCAAGAACACAGAACCCTGTACAAATTTTACACAAGAAATAAGGCGGCTTCCACCACTTTTGCCTTTACCTTTGGAAGTAATGGCCATGCGTATTTTATAACTATCCTTGCCGAGTGGTTGCCCCTGCATAGGATCTTCTTTTAATAAATCAACCAGGTTTGTAAAATCCTTCTTGACCGAAGGGTATTTCCTGGAAAGCCTTTTCAGTTCCTTATCGAAAAAGTCGGTGGTATAAATATTAAAGCTCATTGAGCAACTGGTCAACCGTTTTTAGTTTAATCTCGCCTTTTAAGTGTTGTTCAACCTGTTCAAGGGATTTTTTAGTCCCATCGATGAAATCTTGTTGATTTTTTGTCACCTCAGTTTCCGCAGGAACTTTAACAAAACCAAGGCTCTTTACCAGTTCCATAAAGAACGGGTATTTGTTGTCTGGCACATTTAAAACTACTTGTTTCATAATCCTTTTATTTTGAGGCAAACGCCTGTTTTGTTTTAAAATTTTGTATGTAGGTGTCGATTACATTAAACAACACCGATTTAGTATTGGTATCCATTTTCTCTATACTATTTATCCGGTCAATGGTATCCTGGTCATAAGTTGTATACTCACTTTCTCCCAGTAAGAAATCAACCGTCACTCCTAATGCTTTAGCCATTTTCAAAGCCATTTCAAGGGACGGAGAATTTTCATTGCGCTCGTATTTTCCGATTATTTCCCTTGATGCGTTAATTTGTTCCGCAAGGTCGCTTTGCGACCAGCCTTTCGCTTTCCTGAGTAAAGATACTTTACTTCCGATGTTTAACATGTTGCTCAAATAAGTAAATATTTAGAATGATTTTACAAAAAAACGAGAAATATGTTACATAAAAAAGCAAGCTGAGTATATTAAAAGTACCAAACAGCTATAACCCAATGGGGCATTTTTAACGCCGTATATATCGTGCCACTAATAGGCAACAGCAATCTGGATTCCTAAATGGAAAAACAATGAGTACTGATTTGTTTTTCTTTGGGTTATATCCCCCTCCCTATTTTCCTTCTCTCATCACGATTTTTCCACTTTCTTTTCCTATCCGTCGCTTCATCCTCATCGCTCACCGGAAGAATAAATGCAGCAGGATTAACGTGGTTGCCGCCGCTGCTCCCGGAATGGCGAAGACCAGAAAGATGGTGATCCAGATCTTCTGAAGCATCTTTTGCTCTTTGTAGATCGAATCCATGTTCGTTTGCAGTTTGCTTAGCTGGGCTATTTGCACCTCCAATGCCGGCATTTTGGAAGCGAGGTATACTCCCAGGTTTTGCTGATCGTCCATAATCTTGGTCAACGCCTCCTTTTGTGCTTTGAGACTGTTGATGATTTCTCTCAGATCCGTCTCCATTTTTCTGTCCGTATTGTGCTGTTGTTCTACGGTTTGCCTGGCGAATTGCCTGGCCATCTCTGCTTTGTTCATAGTCTATCTGTTTAATGATACTTCCCCATTTGTAGTGATTTCCCAGCGCCTGCCCCCGGATTCTGAATCCAGGCATATGGTAGCTGATGCCTGATACTCTGCCGGTACTGGCCTGGTTAAAAAGCACATGTACGCCTTGTTTTTCCAGTTGCCGGATGAACTGATCCAGGGTCCTTGATTGCTTCAGGGCTTCGGAGACTTTCTCCTGTAGGATGAGTTTGTGGGATGTTTTGCCCGTACGCTGCATCATCTCCAGTTCATCTTTGTCCGGTGCTTTGTTCGCTGACCGTCTGCTGTTTCTGGCCACTTGTAGCTGGTATTTCTGTTCCAACTCCCTTACGATGGTTTCGCTTTGCCGGTAGTTCTGGCTATCGGATACTACGGTGCCATCGAAGCGGTTGCGCAAGGCGAGAATATGACAATGCGGATGCCCGGCATCGTGGTGCCGGAAGATGCAATAGAGGTTATTGTCAAAACCCATGCGTGTCATATATTCTTCGGCGATGGCTTTCATCTTCGCATTGGTCAGGTGTTCTCCAATGGCAAAGTTCAGGCTGGTGTGCCAGGTGTTTCGGGTGAGCCGGGGATTCATGGCTTTCATCACGGCGAGTTCTTTCTTCATCTCTTCCAGCTTCATGGAGGAAAAGTTCGTGGCCAGCAGTTCTGCTTTGGCTTCCGGTTTTTCCTGGTCCATCTTTTTTAGGTTGTAGGCCAATGCGCCCTGGAAGGATTTGCCGATGGATTGTTTAGCGATCATGGAGCAGGTGTTGGATGATGTAATCGAGTTTTGACTTCAGCTCTTCGATGGTGTATTCCACGTTCCCGGGATACCGCTCCATGTGCAGCTTTTTGGCGATTTGGTTCAGGTTGTTTCCGATTCTCTTCAGCTCTCCATAGGTCTGCTGATCGAGCACGGGTATGCGGGGCTGGAGGATCCGGCCTTTAAAGACCAGCTCCCTGATCACTTCCGCAGCCGACTGGTTGGAATACGCCATGAGTTGGGCCAAGTATTCTTCTTCCCTTGGGGTCATCCGGAAGGTGAACCGCCTGGAGTGTTTTTCGTTGATATCTACGGTTGGTCGTGCCATGGTGCATTGAACGCAGTGAAATGTTCTTCCTGAGCGCTCAGCGATGCAAGCGTTTTGGTCTTACCAAAACATGGCTTGCTTCCTCAGCGCGAAGGCCTCCATCAGTCTTCGTTGACTTTTCTTTATTCTTTATTAATTGTTCTTTATTCTGTAATAATTGTTCTTCATTCTTTAATACATAAAATTCATTCAGGTCTTTGCAGGTGCGGTAGAACCCGCTGCCATCCCTGGATTCCGGAAGCATTTGCCGTAGCTGGTTGGTCGCTTTTCTACCGGCGGCATCATGATCCAGGAATAGGGTTATGCTACGATAATCCCTTATTATGGGTATTGCTTTGTTCACATTCACCAGGGAATTGAGCACGAGAAAATCTTCTATTGTTTCTGCCTGTCTATGTATTTCCAGGTAGCTCAACAGGTCAAAGATGCCTTCGAATACTGCCAGGCTCTTCTGAAAATTTGATGCTTTTTGATAGTGGGAATATCCTTGTCCGGTGCAGACCTTCCAGTAGGCATTCCGGATGGACCAGCCGCTTTGATTCGGATTACCTACTCCAAAATAGCTTTTTGCGTTGACCTGGAAATAGAGTTCTTTACAGTATTCCCTGGCAGTATCGATCGTGATGCCTCGCGATTGAATGTAATGGGTGATGGCGGGATTGTTCCCCAGTTCCCTGATGTGAAGGATGTGGATGCTGCTATCTGTTTCTTGTTTTTGTTCTTTCGTTAAGGAGGAAGTGAGTTGCTGGTGAAAAGAAAATGTGTTGTTCTCGGTCTTGGCAATATCTCCGATGGCTTCGCTCACTGAATATCCAGGATGGAGTCTGAGCACCAGGTCGACCAGGGTGCCTCCGCTCCCATCTCCATAGTCCACCCACAGGTTTTGCCGATGGCTCACTTTCAGGGATGGGGTGTTTTCTTCCCGAAACGGTGACCGATACATGGTGTAGTTTCGGTAGCTTTTGATTGGCTGGATCCCCTGGCTTTCCAGGTACCTCACGATGCTGATTTGGTTGGCTTGTCTGGCATTCATCTCTTTTTCTTTTCACTAGCAATATTCTACAGGGTG
>JBGSYX010000062.1:0-4081 GCA_041750735.1 Cyclobacteriaceae bacterium | reverse complement strand
TTGCTGGAATCCACCGCTGATCGTATTATTCTCAAGCTTAACAAAGGAATTCTTATCCAGGCCAAACAGATCCGGCCCACACATACCATCCACAAAAACACAATTCCGAATTGTAACATCAGCAGAGCTCAGCGGTTCGTGACCTGTTGGAAAAGCAACATCCATTCCACAGAAAAATGTCATAGCCATATTGCCCTTTGTTCCATAGACCCCATATCCGCCGTCATCTCCGGCAAGAAAATCTACATTATTAACTACCGCTTTCACATATTTCTTCTCAGGAATAAATCGAGTACTGTAGTCATTAAACATCAAAACACTGTTAAGGTCACCATACACTGATTCATTGATCGGTCCAAAGGCGCATGGTTGGCCATCCTTGAGCTGAATTGTGAAATCAGAAACGATAATATCGCCACCTATAAATTTGAGAAGAGCTGGCATCACATTTTCAATCCAAAGTTCTTCACAAGGCAACTCGGTGAGATTTGTAATAACTGTTTTCCCCTTACCGGCACCGCGAAATGCTCCAAAAAATTCACGCACTTCGATCATACCAATCGTGTACTGCCCCTCCACAAGCTGCACCGTTGCTCCCGGTCCAGCAGCTTTAGCATCGGCAAATGCCTGAATAAGATTCTCCGTGTCATCCACACCCGTAGGATAGACTTTAAAAACAGGTCCGGCGTGTTTATCGGCTTTGCCGAGTTCATCGGTTAGTTGAGTTACCTGCACATCTTCCTGTGTACAGGCAAAGAGCATCAAGAGCATGGCGCTCAGGAATAAATAGGTGATCTTTTTCATAGAAAATTTGGGTTGGTGAAGGGCGAAATTTCCTGAATTCGCTCAAAACACATTACCACGAATTGTTCAGATTTTGACACTTTCAGACCAGTAGTATGATTACCACCCTAGGTATAAGCCACAAAAAAACCATCCCGGTTAGGCATCGGGATGGTCTCATTCACCTAAATCAATTAATAAGTGGTTTGTGGGTTTGTACTTAATGCCCTAACCTTCGTGCATGGATATTGTAATGTGGCTCTTTCATGACCGGCTTGTAACGCGGCCCCATTTTGTTGGCCTTCACGCCAATAATCTTGTTGTCTACACCAAGGTCAGTTACTTTATCATTGGCAACTCCAACGACCATGTTGTTGGAAGTAAGTTCACCTAAATACACATTGGCACCTGAATAATTTGACTGGCTGAAATTGTTATTAAGGATTTTGTTGTATTGTGCAAAAGTTTCTGATGGCGCATCACCATCCAGGTGTATCCCATCAAAACCACTTCCCATGAAAGTGTTGTTCCAGATTTTGGCATCCCTATTATTCAGTCCCATGATCCCAATTCCTCCATCCTGGGTGATGAAGGTATTGGATTTAATATCAAACAGTTGAGGATATCCTTCATCCGGATGTACAGTACGGCGATAGTCGCTTAGCCAAATGCTGATTGATCCCGGGGCTGCCTGAAACTTATTCCCTGAAATGTTCCATTCTGTTCGTTTATTGAGTACCGCATTAGGGTAAAACCCATAATCATTATCGTCGATCCATAAATCAAAAAATATTCCATCAATAAATGTATTATTTCTTACTGTAATCTTTGAACCCAAGTTACAGAACATGAACATGCCGTATTGCGTACCGTTCATGACATTATTTTCCATTTTTATCACTGCATTTTCACCGAATCCTGCAAAATCGGGCCCAATTTGCACTTGTTCGAATCCGCAGTTGGTAATTGAGACTTCCCCATTGCTGAGTGGTTCATTTCCTGTTCCTATCATAGCTGGATTTCCTACATAAATTGTCATATTAGTATTGGTATTCAATCCGCCTGGATTAAACCCATCCTCAATGTCACCTCCGATAAAATCTACGTTGTTTACTATACCTTTTATATAGCGGTTGGAGGGAATATAGGTTTGCGTGAAATCTGCCAGTATTAAAACGGTTACCATTAAGTCACCAAAGTAGTCACGCCAGGGATTTTCATCTGGATTCAAGCAGGGAACACCATCATTGATTTGAAATGTCATGTCCGAGACTGTTACGTTTCCTCCGACAAATTGCATCAAGAATGGGCAGTTATCTACAGCCCAATATTCGTTGCAGGGAAGATCCGGGGCGTTGGAAATGATTGTCTCCCCTTTGCCTGCTCCATGGAAAAAGCCGTCGAAGTCATGAACTTCGATCATGCCAATTGTGTATTGTCCCTCCGCAAGTTGTACAACAGCCCCAGGTCCGGCGGCTTTTGCATCGGAAAATGCCTTGACAAGGTTTTCGGTGTCATCGACGCCGGTGGGATAGACTTTAAAAACCGGGCCATGAGATTTACCTGCCTTACTCAGTTCATCGTCAGGCTGGCCAACCTGTACTTCTTCCTGGGTACAGGCAAAGAGCATCATGAGCATGGCGCTCAGGAATAAATAGGTGATCTTTTTCATAGAAAATTTGGGTTGGTGAAGGGCGAAATTTCCAGAAACTACTTCATTCCCATTACCACAAATTATTCAGATTTTGACACTTTCAGACCACCTTAATTCATCAATCAAAAATCGGCTGATATAACAATAAAAAAACCATCCCGGCAATCCCGGGACGGTTTCATTCACCTAAATCGGTAAATAAGTGGCTGTGGCATATTATGGTTTCCTGAAAGCCATAGGGTGCTTGAATGAATGATGTTGATGCATTTTAAATGGTCCTTTTTTCAATGAAGCGTTTACGATCCGGTTGTTTTCACCTTCATTGATGACGTTGTCTTTAAGGCCTCCGCCGATGACTGTACAGTTTTTAGTATACTCTGTCAGTACTACAGCGGCCTGGTCGAAGGTGGCATTACTGAAATTGTTGCCCAATACAAGCGCATTTTCGAGGTAATCGCCAAGAAGTACCATTCCAAAGAAATCCATATCTATACGATCAAGGACAATACCTGCATCGCCATGGCCGGTAAACTGGTTGTTCCTGATCTGCGCATCATGACTGCTCGGGCACATAATGCCGACACTCCCTGAACCAAGATTGAACTTGTTGTTTTTGATTAAACTGAGAATCGGAAAGCCTTCATAGGGATATTGAACATGGCGGTAATCGTTGATTTGGACATTGACTACCGCATCGTTGTTGGAGAAGGTATTGCCCACTATATTATAATTCATTCTAGAGGTTGGTGGTGAATATAAGAATAACGCCCAATCAATTTCATCGATTATAATATCATAATCAGTAGAATTAATGAAAGTACTGTTGAGTGCATCGATTGATGTATTTATGTTGTCCGCAAAATAGACAGGCCACATGCACTCTTTGAAGGTATTATTTGCTGTATGGATTTTACCTCCGCCACAACCAAGTGCCTCAAATCCGTCAGCAAACAAATCGAAATAACACCCTTCAATAACTAAATCAGCGTAGGTTCGCGGTGCATCGACTGTCCACCACACATCTATTCCATACCAAATCGCAATTCCTGTATTCCATTCCTTTTGCCAATAAGCACCACCCGAACCATCATCCTTACCACCGTAAAAATCCACATTCTTTACCACGGCTTTTATATATCGATTTTCTGGTATATAGGTACCGCTCCAGTCAGAGAAAACGACTATTGCATAAAGATCACGGCCATAGATTGGTTCCGGCTCATCTGAACAAGCAAAACCATCAGGAATGGTCATGGTCATGTCAGCCAGGTAAATATCCCCTGCAGTAAATTTAAATAGCGCAGATACAGTATTGGCGTTAAGAGCAGCAGCACATGGCAGATCAGGAAGCGCGGTAACGAAGGTCTTGTTTTTCCCTGCGCCTTTAAAGGTCCCTACAAAATCATGAACCTCGACCACACTAGTGAAATACTCTCCTTCCATAAGTTGTACCGCGGCTCCTGGCCCTGCGGCTTTGGCATCGGCAAAGGCTTGTACAAGATTCTCCGTGTCATCCACACCCGTAGGATTGACTTTAAAAACAGGTCCGGCGTGTTTATCGGCTTTGCCGAGTTCATCGGTTAGTTGAGTTACCTGCACATCTTCCTGTGTACAGGCAAAGAGCATCAAGAGCATGGCGCTCAG
>JBGSYX010000061.1:0-26382 GCA_041750735.1 Cyclobacteriaceae bacterium | reverse complement strand
CCCGATAGCTACCTCGCTGTCTGATTTAATAAAGGCTCTGACTGCCTTTCTGATCAACATATCTACCTGAACCGTAGAGTCATTGATGATCTTAATATTATCCACGATGCCCACATTGATTCCTGAAAACCGGACATTATTACCGACTTGTAATCCACTTACATTGTAAAACTGTGCAGTAATTCTGATGACTGGATCAAACAGATTTTTTTGCTTCCCGATAATAAAGATGGCTAAAACAAAAAGCGCTAATCCTCCCAGAATAAAGAGTCCTAGTCGTATTTTAAATTTTTGTGTATGTCGGTCCATTTTTTTATATTTTAATTGATAGTTCTCCGTAGCCTAATTAAAGAAAGAGCTAATTACGGGATCGGTTGATTTTTCAAATTCCTTGATATTTCCTTCTTTATACACGCACCCGTCGGTCAACATGATAATCCGGTCTGCCGTTTTCAGGGCACATTTGATGTCGTTGGTGATGATGATTGAAGTAGTTTTGTATTTTTTCTGGACATCGTTGATTAATGAACTTATTTCATCAGATGTCACAGGGTCAAGGCCTGTGGTCGGTTCATCATAAAGCATGAGTTGCGGATCGACCACAATGGTACGTGCTAAACTTATTCGTTTTCTCATGCCACCTGACAGTTGCGAAGGCATCTTGTTCAATGCATCAGCCAGGCCGACATTTTCCAGTACTTCATGGACTTTATCCGCAATTTCCTTTTCAGAGAGGTTTTTTTTAATTCGGCGAAGTGGAAATTCCAGATTCTGTTTTACCGTCATGGAATCATACAAGGCTCCACTTTGAAAAAGAAAGCCAATTTTTTGTCTCAGTTCACCCAATTCTTCGCGGCTCAATTCAGCGATATTTTTTTTAAAAACATGAATTGTTCCATCGTCCGGGCGTAATAACCCTACAATACATTTGATTAAGACAGATTTCCCGGAGCCTGATTTGCCAAGAACTACCAGGTTATCTCCCTTGAAAACCTGCAACGACACATCTGTGAGTACCTCCTGGTTTTCAAATGATTTCTTCAGACCGTATATTTCAACAACCGATTCACCAGCTGTTCGACTGCCGGACGCATTCATTTGAGTATTGATGTGATTTGCTTTCATCATAACATCATGTCTGTAATCTGAACCGCGATCAAATCAACAATGATCACCAGAAGTGATGATAAAACCACGGATGAATTTGCCGCCACGCCAACACTTTCTGTTCCTCGTCCCGCATTATACCCTTTATAGCATCCTACCAGGCCAATTACCGCCCCGAAGAAAAACGTTTTGACTATAGCCGGGAAAAGATCAAGAAAGTCAAGGTGAGCAAATGCCTGTGAGAAAAATAGCACGAATGCGACATCGCCTTTAATATTTGCGCCTCCCCAACTGCCAATAATTCCCAATGCATCAGCATACAAAACCAATAAAGGAATCATGAATGTTGCTGCCAAAAATCTTGTTACGACTAAAAATCGGATTGGATTTGTTGAGGAAACTTCCATTGCTTCAATTTGTTCGGTCACCTTCATGGAGCCCAATTCTGCGCCCATTCCGGATCCAATTTTCCCGGCACAGATCAAGGCTGTTATTACAGGCCCCATTTCCCTGATGATAGAAATGGCTACCATGCCCGGCAATAGTGTTACTGCCCCGAAATCAACAAGCACAGGACGCGATTGAATGGTAAGCACAAGTCCCATGATCATTCCGGTAACTGAAACAAGTGGTAAGGTTTTATATCCGATTTTAAAGCATTGACGGAAAAACTCCCTTAACTCAAAATCCAGAGTGAAGGTTTCTTTGACCACTCGCCCAAAAAACAAGATCACATCGGCTACATCTGTTAGGAAGTTGTTTGCTTCAACCTTTTTGGCGATTGTTTTTTCACTAATTCTACCCAGTGATTGGACCGTAACATTTCGAAGGTGCGGGATTACTTTAATTAATGGAGTCTTTGCTTTCATAACCAACAGATCTTATTTAAAAGTTAAAGTTCACTGGAAGCTAATACTGGATTTCATTGGCAGACTGCACCATGAGATCCGTTCGAGAACTACAGATAGTCTAGCTTTACTTTTGACAATATTGTCCTGAAACGTCTCAGTCTACAGGTTTCATGTTTCTTTTCTGGAATTCATATTTACTTATTTTAGCCTTTGATTTACTTTTAGGATATAAAGTTGAGTGTCTGCTATCTCAAAAGTGTTACACAATTGTTGGAAAGAGTTATATCATTCATACATGAATATTCTTTTGACTTCGGACATGGTGTTCTAGAGTATTGGTTCTGCGGGTAAATGAGTGTTAGTTCTTCGCGTCGGATACCGGCGTAATCCACTTCTACGCTAAGTTCGATTTGCGCATCTTATCGTTCACCAGGTCCTTTGATGGTATTCGTAATGGCCAAATAGGTGCTTTTTGCACCATCAGGTACTGGCACACTTGTAGTACTTTTTGGGCAAAAAGGGTTCAGAATCGATTTTGTTATGGTTTTGAATGGTTCAATATTCAAGAGATTCGGTCAAGGCTTGTCGTGAATGAATGATTAGAATTATGAGAAATGAAAAAAATCCGGATTTCAATCGTGCATTCAACGATCTATTCCAAAACGAGATTGTTGGATCTTTAGTTGGACCTTATAAAAAAGCACTTACAACTTAAATTTGTCGTAAGCGCTTGATTTATAATGTAAACCTAGAGGGATTCGAACCCCCAACCTCCAAACCTTGAGGCCGGGTTTTGTACTGTGTTTTCAGCCAATGTGTCCGGGCGGGAGTATGAAACGGATGGGATGGGAAGGAGTGTTGCGCAGCGACGCGCTGACAATACTGTTGGTTTCACACGGGGGCATGTCGACAAAAAAGGGAGCTCTTAGCTCCCCTGGTTCAATATGTAATCAACTTCTTTCTGCGCTTTGGCCATTGTGCTGAATTGTTTATCGATTGCTCACTTATGACGCAAGTATCGTTGTTCAAGAACTCAGCCAAGATTTCTGCGATGAGCTTTGTTGTAGTATTCCTGACCTACCCCAAAAAACGGAACGATTTAAATTAGTGCTATTCAGTCAGCATCATAAGCTTTGCTAGACAGATTAAAAATAAGCAGGATCGAAAGTAGCAAACCAAGCTTTCCTTCTAAGCCTGTTGGATGTATACCTTTATACGCCTTTCGAGAGGAATATAAAATTTTACATCGACGAAAATCTTAAGCAGAAATTGCAAAACCCGCAAATAGGTATTGCATTAATTACCATTTGTTGAATTTGATTCGTGATGATTCTCACATTTTACTTGTCTAATTGAGTGCATCAGCCTGGCTTGGCAAAATGCGCAATTCTTGCAAACTATAGACGAAAATCAATTGCTTTTCCTCATTATTTTGATTAAACTTTACTAAAAAGAATGCACCAATTGATGTTCAGTTCGCACTACTGTGAAATGATTGTGAATTGATGAGATATTAAAATTGTGTGAGTTACCTGGGGCACCCATATCTAAATATCTTGTTGAATTTCCCTTTAAGTTTAGTTGTAAAAAAAAACCATACCACATTATGAAAACTTATAAAATCGAATTGGATCGCAATGTTGTCCAAATCAGAAATTTTAGTACAGCGCTGAAATACATTTCTTTAGTATTGATGGGTTTTTACCTTTTTCATTTGGTGGGGTGCGGATATTATTTTAAGGTAAAGGAATATAACTCATTAAACGATCCCAAAACTAACGAGCTAATAAATCTTAAGGGAAAGTATGTCATCTTACAAACACCCAGAAACGCAACTAATCTCTATGCTGTTGAAATCATTGGAGATTCTTTAAAAGGGAGATTGAAACCGCTAACACCGGAACACAAAGAAAATTTGTATGTTACCAAAAAGGCCGGCATCAGATACAAAAAAAAGAGTGAAGCCAATGTGATCAATGAAGTGCATATACATGTCCCGGATAATACATATTCTCTATTTGCCACTTCAGTATCATTTCCACTTACGGATATTCAAAAAGTACAGGTATATAGCAAGGACGGAGGAACTACAGCAGCTTCCTGGGTGCTCCCCCCTGTCATAACAATCGGAGCATTAGTAGGGTTAGCCGCAGCATCTTCCTGTCCATTTCTTTACACTTATGATGGTAATTACTATAATCTACAGGGAGAATTGTTCTCAGGGGCAACCTATGCTTCACTGGAAAGGCATGACTACATGCCGCTAATTAATTTCAGCCCGGTAGATGGTTATTATCAACTTAAGATTGCAAATGAACTTGAGGAAATCCAATACACCAATCTTTGCGAACTATTGCTAATTCATCATCCTAGTAATTCGAATGTATTGATAGATAAGAATGGAAATATACAGACCATTACTCAAGCTCAACCACCGCGAATTGCAACCTCTATTGGCAATAATGAGGTCACTTATGCAGTGCAAGAAAAAGACAACTTCAGATATGCATTTGATGATTATAGCAACAAAAACGCAGTAAATGGTATCATCCTTACTTTCATCAATAATGAACAGGCAAAAAGTGGAAAACTGACGATTAGAGCAAAAAATTCTGTATGGGCCGACTATGCCTATGGTAATTTCACAAGACTTTTTGGCACATACTATAATACCTGGGATGCTAATCAAAAAGAACTTTCCACTGCGGCCATGAAAAAGAATGCCTTGGACCAGGATGTCCCGTTGTCAGTCTATCTCGAGACCACCAATGGATGGAAATATGTCGATTATTTTGATGTTGTCGGTCCACTTACTTATAAGGAGATGGCGCTCCCTATTGATATTTCTGAAGTAAAAGGCAAACCTGTGAGAATTAAGTTGGAAACAGGTTTTATGTTTTGGGAGTTGGATTATGCTGCGATGGATTTCACAGCTAATCTTGATGTTCAGCGTATTGTTGTGCCGATGGTTAGCGCAATAGATGAAGATGGCATGGATATTCGAAATCAAATATTGAATGATGATAAAAAATATTTAATCCAACCTGATATTGGCAATGAAGTAATCCTAAAATTTAAGGCAAAAGCCTTCAACATCCCTAAAAAGCAGAATAATCAGGTTTCATTAATATTCCATAGCAAGGGCTATTATGAGAGAATCAGAAAATATGATAATCAACCCGAATGGCTAACACTTATTTATTACAAACACAACCATGCTTTTTCGAAGTACTCATTTGATGAGTATGAACGGGCCAAGGAAATCAAATTATTGGCTTTAGAAAATTAACAATGCAAAACAAAACCATTAAAACGGGGGATTGGGTTGAATTTGAGGAACTAGTTTTACTAAATCCTGATTTTACAGAAGAATATCAATTCAAAAAAACACCTCTTATCCATGGAATTCATAAATGGATCGCCGGTCTTCTAATAAAGTCAAATATAATATGGATTGCTTTTCGTATTTATTTAAATCCAATCAAGGTCATTTTCGTATTGCGCCGTCTTGAATCGCTCAGAAGACAATACATGGGCGATTTCAAAATTCAAAAGCTTTTCAAAATTTATGGTCGATATTATTGGGATATGCACGCTCCGGGATGGCCTTCAAAGGCTTTTGTAACTTATAATGAAGGTGAGATGAACAGAATACTCCCGTTCCGACCGATCCACGATTACCTAAATTCCATGATCCTGGCGATTACTAAAAAATGCCCTTTGCATTGTCAGCATTGTTTTGAATGGGACGCGATTAATCAGGATGAAAAATTGTCACAGGAAGATTTGAAACTAATCATACAAAAGTTTCAGAATAGAGGAAAAGGAGTCGCTCAAATTCAGTTAAGCGGCGGTGAACCACTATCGCGGTATGGAGAAATAATAGAAATATTGAAGTCGGCAAAACAAGGAACAGATTTTTGGATAGTAACCTCAGGTTACAATTTCACTTTAGAGAAAGCCCGATCACTCAAAACTGCTGGTCTCATCGGGATGGCATTGAGCCTTGACCATTACAAAAAAGAGGAACACAATGCTTTTAGAGGATCCCAGAAATCTTATGATTGGGCAATTCGTGCCATTCAAAATGCCCATAAAGCAAATTTAGTAGTGACACTTTCCTTGTGTGTTACCAAAGAGTTTACCTCCAAAAATAACTTATTTGAATACGCTAACTATGCCAAAAAACTCGGTGCAGCATTTATACTTCTTCTTGAACCAAGAGCAGTAGGACGATATGCTGGAAAAGAAGTTTACCTGAGCAAGGATCAAATATCAACCTTAGATGACTTTTATATTAAAATGAATTACGATCCTAACTATGCTGATTTTCCAGCCGTGTCCTATCATGGCTACCATCAAAGAAGGATAGGTTGTTTTGGCGGAACAAACCGCTTTGTTTATTTAAATACTGATGGCGATCTGCAGGTGTGTCCCTATTGCCAGAAAAAATATGGAAATGCTACATCTGATTCGATTACGGAGTTAGCTAAAGACATGAATTCAAACGGTTGCTTGCCATATATGCAGGCAACGGTATAAATATGCACGTCATGAAAATGTTATTAAGTATCGTCTCGCTCGAAGAAGCGAATATTGTTGTCAGGTATAGACCTGATATTTTGGACATTAAGAATCCCTCTGAGGGATCTCTCGGGGCACAATTTCCATGGATTTTAAAGGATATATCAGAAGCAGTTAAAGATACGGGGATATTATGCAGTGCTACTTTGGGAGATTTACCCTATAAACCAGGCACTGCTGCACTCGCTGCATTTGGAGCTGCGAGTTGTGGAGTGGGCTATATAAAAGCCGGTTTATTTGGTGTCCAAACATTTGAGGAAGCATATCAGATGATGGTCAGTATAGTCCGCAGTGTCAGAATGGTCGATAGCCGTGCCTTAGTTGTTGCATCCGGATATGCAGATTTTAACCGCTTCGGAGGTTTGCCATATACGGAATTAGTAAAAGCAGCAAGTCAAGCGAATGCTGACGTAGTTATGCTCGATACTGCTATTAAGGATGGCAAAACTTTGTTTGATGCGATGACTTATGATGAGATAAAGAAATTCATCAATCTGGCAAAAGATCAAAACCTTCTTGTGGCACTAGCTGGCTCGATTAAACAAGAACATTTGAAAACATTGGTAGAGCTGAACCCTGACATTATTGGGATCAGAGGGGCTGTGTGCGAAGCTGGAAAAAGAACAAATACGCTAAGTTCGGAAAAAGTGGAGGCCTTTATGAATTACTTAAGAATATCTGAAAGTAAAAATCATCAGGAACACAGGGCCATATTATCCCATTACTGGTAGAGATATAGAAATAATATGGAACGTAAAGCAGCCATATTTGATGTTGACGGCACCCTCGTCAATGGCAATTGCACACAAATATTGCTGCAATTCTTGTTTGACAACAAAGGATTAAAGCCTGAGGATCTCTCATTTTATAACCGAATTTTAAAATCCTATTCTCACAAGCCAGAAGATAAAGTTTCTTTAGCCACAGAAGCATTCAAACTCTTATCAAGTATAGATGAGGTCGAATTACTTAAACATTGGGAGCTGTGTTTTAATGCCAAGATTAAAAATCGTTTCAATCAGACTATAATTGAAGAGTTGAACAATAAGAGAAATAGCGGTGCTGAGGTTTTTTTGGCATCAGGGTCTCCTCAATTGCTTATCAGCAAAGTAGCAGCATTTCTGGGCATTCCTAGTAAAAATATTTTAGGCAGTGAATTTAGAAATTCAAAAAATACCAATAAACAACCTGAATACTGGGTTTGCATGGGTGAAAATAAAAAAAATGCAGTTCTGGATATATTAAGGCATCACCGCATTCAAGTCAAGGATGTGATTTTTTACTCAGATAATTTATCTGATATGGATTTGCTGTTAATGTCCGGTAAAGGGTATTGGTTGGGTGGTGTGGAATTATACAACAGCTCCTCTATGAAGGAACTTGGCATCGATGACAAATTCAATATTCACCAAAATAAAACTCCCCCGCAACGTCCTAAAAAGAAAGATAATGATGCCTGGGCTGACTATTACACTAGCAAGTTGCCATTGATCGAAGAATCGATAGCTTCTATACTTCCGCAAATCTCGACATCAGAAACAATACAATTTCTTATTGGGGGAGAATACGGCCACTGGGATTTGAGTGTAATGCAGAAATCCTATTTCGATCCGATATACGATTACCTTTGTAAAAACGACAACAAGCTTTATAGCCTCGGCATCTGTATTTTTCTTGAAGCTGGTAATCTCAAACTTGCAGATCATCTACCTATTATTGGGATCGGAGATTTGCTGGGGAAAAGCCATGAAATGTTCTCTGATATTGCAAAATGGACTTCCCTCGATGCACCCGCACACATTGACAAAACAAATGCTGAGATATCCATACTGGGAAATGCATCTATTTCATTATTGACGCTTCCGGCTCATAACATCATTTTCAATCGAATTTCCACTGACCCAGACATCAAATTAAAGCTTTTCGAAGCATACACATCCTTAGTTTTCCAATCTTTATTTGGAAATGGGCTAAGACTGTATTGGGAAAATCAGGAAGAAAAGCATCCGAACGAAGATGAATACTTTTTTATCGCCGAATTAGCTAATCAGAGCTTTTTCAAGCTTCCTAGCTATCTGTATTTAATATTATCCAAACAGGACTCCAATGGACAATTAAAAAGTCTTTACGATCAGTTTTCAATTATTGCTGCCAGATATATTCAATTGGAGAATGATCTGAAGACGTTTGAACGCTGGCAATTAAATAGTAACGAATTCTTTAAGAACGGAATGATTAAAGAAACTAATTTAATAATGATACATGCCTATGAGTCCAACAGAATCAGGAATTCTGAAAATGGAGAAAGTCGCTATAAGGACTTTAATGAATTGATAGAAAACACAGACTCCATAAATTATGTGGAGGGAAAAATTGAAGAGTACACCGTAAAACTAGAGCAATTAATCGAACTCTTCCCATTTGAAGCAAAGTACCGCCGGTTGATTCGATTATATGTAGACGAAGTTATTGGAATATATTCATTTTAAAAACCAATGATTGCGACTAAGAGACACACGGAAGACTTTAGAGATTGGATGCGGCCAAAACTCCGGGCATACTACAATTCAAAAATTGCATACCTGAGAAATACTATAGATGAAGTGATTCCAGAAAAAGCCCATGATGATTTTATGAAATGTGCTTTTGGGCATAAACAAAATTCAATTTCTCTTCCCAACATCGATATTGCCATGTATCAACCCATGCGGCAATACCTAAAAGTAAGCGGTAAACTATTCAGACCACTGATCACCTGCATGTTTATTGAAGGATTCGGAAAGAATCCAGACTTATACAGGCCCATTATTGCTATATCCGAAATCATCCATTCAAGTTCTCTTATTTTAGATGATATCGCTGACGCTTCGTTGTTGCGAAGGGGCGCGCCATGCTCTCATTTGATTTATGGAATTCCCAGGGCCGCAAATGCAAGTTGTGCCATGACGTTCTATACATTTAGGCTTATTCAATCAAATTTACCTACATTATCGACCGATATAAAGAACAAATTGTATGGAATGCTTTTGTGGGAGCATTATGTTACAGAACTAGGTTCTGCATTGGATTTGGGTTGGGCGTGGGAGAAAAATAACCATATAAGCGAGGCTGAATTCATCCAACATTTAATATTTAGATCATGTTCCTATACCTACCGTCATGCTGCTTTACTGGGAGCCATAAGCGCTGGAGCAAATGATACGAATTTAGATATAGTGTTTAAATACAGTACTTCTCTTGGTATTGCATTTCAACTTATTGATGACATATTAAATCTCAAGCCTCCGCTGGATTCATGGGGGAAAACTACCGCAGAGGACATTACTGAAGGAAAAAGGTCCCTTTTAGTTCTTTACACACTCCGGAAGGCTACCAGGTCTGATAATGATCGCTTATTAAAAATTTTGGATGGCAAGGTGACAGACCAGGCAGTACTTGCCGAGGCAATTGCCATCATTGAAAAATATAAGGCATTTGAATACGTATTGAAAATAGCCAGAAAAAAGGTTGATGAAGCTATTCAAACTATTTACAAAACCAGATTGGATGATGATTACAAATTGCTTTTTGAAGAATTCGCTTCGTATGTCATAGAAAGAAAAATCTAAAACAAATGAATTGTCACATCATTAAAATTGGAGGATCGGTGTTGACTGAAAAAGGCGATATTCCATCATTTAATACGAAAAATGCATCCAGAATGGCCGGAGAAATTGCCGATTGCTATAAAGATACCATTCTAGTACATGGCACAGGTAGTTATGGCAAACCTCCAGCCATAAAGTACGCCTATAATCATAGCGGCAGAATAGAAAATAATAGCCTTGTTGCTTTAGAGATTAAAAGAACACTGCTGCATCTTAATCAACTATTTGTAGAATCGCTACATAGTGCAGGAATCCCTGCCATCTCCTTTCATATTCAATATTTTATCAATCCCAAAAATCTGGACTTTGACTATGACAAACTTAAAAATAGTCTTTCGCAATTTCTAAATCAGAGAGTATTGCCCGTAATTTATGGAGATCTGATACCACTGTCCGACGGTTCATTTTCTGTATTATCCAGCGACAGGATTGTCTATGAATTGGCCAAATGCCTTCACCCCAATTCTGTAGCTTTCCTTACCAGTACAGATGGAGTCTATCTGAACAGTAATGAAAATGCGCCTATACTTATTGAAAATCTCAATAGTAAAACCATTCAGCATATCCATAGGTCACCTGATGATTTGATGGATGTAAGTGGTGGAATGATGCAGAAGGCCCGGTATGCCATAAAAATCGCGGGATATACTCCACGCTGTTTTATCGGAAGTGGTTATACTCCAAATATTCTGCGCGACATAAAAAACAACCAGCCTACCCGGGGAACTTATGTGACGGTATAATAACGATGATAAAAAAGAAACATTAATCCATCATGCGCTATTTGAATTCATTCAAATATATCTGTACCGGCTGCCTGCTTCTAATAACGTACCTAGCTTCAAGCGCAGGGCCCAATCAAGATGGACAAACAAAAGAGCAAAAAGATACTGTCAATGTTTATACAAATGCAATAACAGTAAATTGGATTGGAATTGTCTTCCATCCATTGGGAGGTACATATCCCGACAGGTATATCAGGAAATTAGATCCGAACGCCTATTTTGTCATCGAACATGGCGTATACTCAAGTTTTGAACACCGATTATTCGAGAGAACTTACTTGAAGAGCGCCGCATCGCTTTTTATTGACTGTGCCAATCTGCCTGCCGGCTTCTTACATCTTGGCGTTCACTTTAACTTATTGAATAAACAAAAGCATATTGTAAGTCTCGGACTCGGTCCTACTTTGCTTTTCAGAGAAGATTGGCACCAATTCCCCGAGTACGTGGGAGATGAGTTTTTTAAGGACAGATTGTATGGTAAATGGCAATACCGGTTTATCATATTTGGTGATATTGAATATAACTACAGGTTTTCCAAAAATACCTTTCTTAACATATCCCTCTTCCCCGGTGGGCGATACCTTTACACCTTGTCGTTTGGTTTGAAGCATACATTTTAGGTGATTGATTCCATTGTTAAATCCCCGAATTATGATTTTTCGCAACTGAGTACATGGGATAATGGTATTTTTCGCAAGAAAAAAATATAAAAAGACAACATAGCCTCATTTAATCCTAAAAATAGCTCTGCCACTGGCGATATCATCTTACTTTAATGTTAGCTGCCATTGATAGTCAGTCGTTTAAAAAGTAAATGATTTACCGATGAATGCATTTATTCGAATCACGGTGCTGGTGCTTTTTATAACTGGGCTCTACTTCGTTCTACCCAAGGTAACAATCGATAATTCCATTGTCAGATGGTTACCTGACTCATCGGCGACAGTTAGCGAATATAAAAAATTTCTTGATGACTTCAGCTCAGATGCGTTGCTGATACTTGCAATTGAGTCAGTTGATTCTACATTTTATTCGACAGAAATAGCGCCAAGAATTGATAAGGCCGCGGAACTCAAGAGTGTGATTCATATAGGGCAATGGCCAACAGGAAACATTCAGCATAAAAAGGAATCGATGGATGGGATTTCAACCTTTGTAATTCGATTCAAACCAAATTCCCATCTGAATCCAAACCGGCCTGAACTCATCGAGCGGATATTGGGGATATTCCAGGACATCGACAGTCAAATTCACCTTGCCGGGACCGGAGTTATCTACAGGGCAATAAACGAACAAACACGTATCGAAATGAGCAAATATCTGGTAATGGGAATAATATTATTAATAACCACGCTGGCCGTTATCCTCAGAAAACCAGTTGCCATCCTGCAAACCCTATTGGTTGCCATAGGTGGAGTGGTTTCGATATTGTATGTTTCTGCTTTGTATGATATACCCATTAGCCTGGTTCATACGCTAATACCAATAATCACATTATTTTATAGCACCTCTATTTCCCTTCATATTTTATTTCATGCCGGAGATTTTAAGAAAGTGATCAAACCCACATTCCTGGTAGTTATGACCACTTGTATTGGTTTTTCAGTGTTTTTAATGGATCGGACACCGATATTAAAGGACTTCGCTATTCTTGGTTTGACAGGATTGATCAGCTCATTCTTCTGGAGTTTAGTGATTTTTTATCCAAAGGCATACGGTTATAAAGTTAGTAAAGTCGTTGATATGTGGTTCGCCGGTTTTCCGGTACTCCCCAGGTACGTTACTCTACCAGTCACAATTCTCATCCTCACATTATCTATTCCGGGAATATTGAATTTGCAGGCGGAAATCAATAGTCTGTCGGTTCTATCCAAAGGCGACCGTGCCGTTAGTGATCATTTGTTTATTGACAAATTCATCGGCCATTATTTCCCACTTGAGTATTTGGTAGATGAGAGTAAGTATAGCCGAAGTGTCATAAGCAAGTGGGTAAATGCAATCTATAAAATGGACGAAGTCGGGGCCGTAATACCGTATTATCGGCTACCAAATTTTGTCAATAAGAAAATAGCGGGGTATCAATCTAAATCAGATGATACTTTTTACAGGATTACGTTTATGGTTCCTCTGTTATCCACTACCGAAGGCATGGAATTAGTCTCGAAAATCGACATAATCTCCAGTCAATACTTCTCTTCTGAGCGCCCTCAGCTAACCGGATATATGACACTATATGCCAATGTCGTTCATGGTTTGTTTTCTTCATTTATTCAGAGTTTGCTTATATCATTTCCACTCATTCTCATCATCATTTCTATGTATTTACGTGAGTTGAAACTCATCCTTTTGGCTCTTTTTGCCAATTTATTTCCGATTGCCGTAATGTTCGGGATTATGGGCTGGCTAAAGATTAGGCTAGACATGGTGACTATACCCATAGGTTGTTTGATGATGAGCATTGTAGTAGATGATACCATCCATTTTATGTACTGGTACAGAAAGAATAGAAGTATAAATCAAGCGATCACTCAAGCTGGGCCGGGAATGGTTTTTACTTCCATCCTACTAAGTCTGGGCTTTGGTGTATTGATTCTGGCAGACGCTCCGCCAGTCAGATATTTTGCGCTACTGAGCCTGTTTGCCTTGTTGTCTGCCCTTGTGGGAGATATTCTTTTACTCCCATCACTATTAAAAACAAAAAACCATGGAAAACACATCCAATAATATAGTTCATAGTGGAGATAATGGTTTTTTTGACCTTATCATCGAATCCAAACATCCAGGAAACACCACGAAACTTCCAAATCTAGGCTCTGTGCTTTTCGAACTCTTACCGCAAAGGGATGAAAATTCAAATATAATTCTTAGCCATATCGATGAAAACTATACTGAAATCAGCCTTTCTGCGCTGAGAAAGATAACCGGAAGATTATTTTCATCATTTAAAAAGAAAGGAATTAAGCGTGGTGACACAGTGCTACTCGTGAATCTGGATTCAACCAACGAAGTATTTGTGGCAACGCTGTTTCTGGCATTATGTAGTTATGGAGCAAAGGTTTTTTTGCCAATGTATTTGGAAAAGGAACTCATAAGCAACTGGCATTCGAAAGTGAGGTTTAATTATATTCTAATCCCAGAAGAGGAAATAGCGGGTTTACATCAGAATGATCGACAACTGGCGAGCATTATGCACATAAAAGAATTTGCTAATGAAAAAGGGATACCTTTATTAGACACATTTCGTGATTTTCATATTAACACGCTTATTGCTGATCCACCGACAGCCAATGACGAACTGGAAATTCAACTTATCAACTCTTCATTGACCAATGTGCGGGAGTCTGATGTCGCATTGATGATTACCACTTCCGGCACCTCGGGAGTATCCAAAATCGTGTTTTATGACCACCAATCATTTTTGATAAACATCAGCGCATGGGAAAAATCGGGTTTATTTCATCCAGATGCTCTTGGTGGCCGGGGATTCACACCTATGTTTTCTCATACGATGGGAATTCGAACCTTTTTAAATAGTCTGTGGCATGGAAATCCTGTAATTATTATCAACACAAATTGGTTCAAGGAAAAACCAGAGGCTGTCAGATACTTTTTAACGCAGTCAAAGCCCGAACATATTACCGGAGGCCCAGCTGTATTCAACCTGCTGCTCGAGATGTGCCGGGTGTTTCCGGAATTGAAAAACGAATTGAGAAATAGTCTCAAAACCATCGTTTCCAGTGGCACAGCTGTAAATAGAGAAGTCCTGTTGAAAATGTCTGAGACCTTTGACATCCAGACACACAATGCCTTCGGCACCACGGAAACGCAGCAGATACTAAATACCATCATAAATCCAACAAGTGTTGATACCGATCCTGCATCACTTGGTGGACTATTACCGGGTGTAACGATAGGATTGAAAAAAGTCGGCGCAGACAATAGCTATAAATTATATATACGAAGTGACTATAGCGGTATTCGGATTATTGACATCGACGGCGATCATGAACTTCGAAATAAATTCATTTATCTAGGCGATATAGTGAATTACCTGGATGGTAATATTTACTATTTGCAAAGGGAAAAGGCCGATTATATCAATGACGCTTTCGGCGTGAAAATACCGTTAAACAGGTTGACGGCAAACTATGCCGAGCTATACAAAGAAGATTGCCAGATAAGTATTCATCCACTCAAATATACACCTGGACTTTCTGCACTAGTCATATATTCAGAAAAGGCTCTCTCGGAACAGCATCAAACACACAACCAGATTATTTCCAGAGTTAAGAATTCTATTGAAAAATCGAACCATGGACTCTACCGTCAGCTCGAACCGATAGAGTTTAACCATTGGACGATCAAACGATTTTCAGTTGCCTATTCGGATGAAATAGTTAATCGCAAAGGAATTATTTCGGAATATAAAATCAAGGAACGATTTAACGCAACTATTACCGATCTGACAGAAGATAACCATTCGAAATCCAATATAATCGAAATTCCCGCCGTAGAAGAAAAGTCGTGTGCATACACACTCTATCACAATACTTATGTGGGCAAGTTGTTGAAATGTTTGGAATTGGATATAACATACAATACGGCTCGTGGAGATTATCTGTATGCAATTACAAACGGGAAGGCGAAAAAAGTTCTGGATCTTACCGGCGGATATGGCACCAACCTGTTAGGACACCATAACGATGACCTGACCAACTATGCCATCAACTACCTGAAATCCGGGCAAATTCCATTGTCGGACCAGCTCAGCATTCAAAAATATCCAGGCTTGTTATCAGAAAAACTAAATGATATGCTGAGCAGGCATACAGGGAAATCTTACTATACATTATTTGGTTCTACTGGTTCTGAAGTAGTGGAAATCGCTATTCACCATGCTTTTCTTGAATGGATGAAAAAGATAAAAAAGCTGGAGGAAGCTCAAACCGCCCAATTCGCATGTGGCAATGAAGGCCATTTTAGAGAAGTTTGGAAACAGAATTGGCAAAAAATACGGAGTATACATCCTGTGATAATTGCCAACCTAACAGCATTTCATGGAACTTCCACCGGAGCCAGATCCATTATGGGCGATGAAGAAAGACGGGAAAAATTCCGTGGGTTATCCAATATCAAATCCGTATTCATCGACGATCGCGATGCTGACTTGACGGGGACAATTCAAAAAACGGTAGCTGAAAATCAAATCGGGCTCACCATATTCAAAAGAAGCATCAGGCACGTGGAAACTTGCAGTTATAATTTTTCAGCTATTATTGCCGCAATTGTGGAGCCCGTTATAGGCGAAGGAGGACTTCGGACAGTAGAATTGACGTTTCCGCAACTTTTATCAAATCATGATTTCCCGTTGATTATTGATGAGATACAATGTGGCCTAGGACGCACAGGATCTTTTTTGGCAAGCGAGGGTTTCAAGGGTAATTATTACCTTTTTTCCAAAGCGCTTGGAGGAAACATTGCAAAAATATCATCAATCTCTATTGAAAAGGAAAGGTTCATCGAAGAGATTGGAAAACTATACGTGTCAACATTTGCGGGAGGAGGATTTGCAGCCAGTATAGCCCTCGAAAACTTAAAAATAATAGACCGTCTGAATGTGCCCGAAAAAGCAAAAACTTTGGGTGAGGAAATCTTCCAGCAACTAACTCCACTGCAACAAAGGTATCCAGCAGTGATTGAGGCAATACACGGAAAGGGCCTGATGTTAGGAATTAAGTTTTCCCATGAAGTGATCAGGCGCAACCTGTTTTTCAGAGTACTATTTGATAAAAAAGCTTTAGGATACCTGTTTTCATCATACCTCTTGTTCCATTACAATCTGCGTATTTTACCTTCCATTTCTGCACCGGATGTATTGCGCATTGAGCCCTCAATCTGTATCACAAAAGAAGATATAGTGAAACTCCATGATGGATTGGAAGATCTTGCTCAAATTATTGATAAAGGACAGTTTTATCAACTTACCAAACACTTGATGAAAGGAGACCCCTATATCGACAATAAAGGAAAAGAACCTGAGTATGGCCCATTACCTACGGAAATTGACACCCCTGATGAAAAATCAATAAAAGTTGCCTTCATCGCCCATTTTGCGTATCCAATGGAGGAGCTGCGTATGTTGTCGCAGGATTTTACTGCTGCATCAGATACCGGTATCAGACAGCTATTTTCAAAGTTTGAGTTGATCATGGAAATGGAGCCATTTGTGCTCTATGCAAAGAATTTGTTTCGTAAACGTATCCACTTGACCATGATATTAATTCCTCTCGACTCATCCGAACTGGAAAAACTTCATCGAACTGATAAGAAGCACAAGGTGATTAGTAAGATACAGAAAGCAGTGCAGATGGCAGCAGATGGCGGGGCAGAAATAATAAGTCTCGGTGGATATACATCAATTCTAACGAACAACGGTTTATCCATTGCGGCGCCCTGCGGATGCAAAGTAGTTACAGGCAATACATTAACAGCTGTAGTTGGCTATCGTAATTTCCTGCAAAGACTCAAAAAGCTTTATGCGAACAGACATGATCTGAAAATTGGGATTGTTGGAGCAACAGGGAATATTGGCAGCATATTATCACAAAAGTTGGTATATGAAGATTGCGTTAGCCAGGGGTCTCTTTTAATCATAGGAAGAAACAAGGAAAAAACAGATAACCTTGTGAACCGGTTGATTGATCATACCCCGCAACATAGACAAATGATTCGCAGAAGCATGAATCTGAATGATTTGGTAGAAAGCGACGCCATTATTATCGCAGTTAATTCTAATGACCCTGTTCTTTATCCCAAGCATGTCCGAAAGAATCGACCTGTTTTAATTACTGACCTGTCTGTGCCAAGCGGGATTTCTGAAGAACTGAAAACATTGCCGAATGTTCAGATTATACCCTTTGCAGCCTCCATAAACTTGCCAGAGGATCAGGATTTCCTCATTACTTCTTGTTCACCCAGAGGTACCGCACTTTGTTGTACTGCAGAAGCATTTCTATTGGCATTTGAACGTCATGCCTATGATTTTCGAGGAAATATCACCCTAGAAGGCTTCGATTTGATATATGACCTTGCTGTGAAACAGCGATTTATTCAAAATACTGGATTGCTGAGGAGTTTTAAACCTAAGATAGAAGATGCGGTTTCTGTATGATTTCGGCATTTCGCAGGATGATCCTGGCATAGAAAAGATGGCGTTGAATCTGGAAGGCACCAACTTGCTTTGTATCGCAAGTGGCGGGGAAGTGCCATTATCATTGCTTTCCCATGCTGATGTAAAAATCAAAGCGCTGGATATATCAGAAAGCCAGATAAGGTTGTGCCGGTTGAAACTGGCCAGTATTCTTTCATTGGAACCTCGCGAGGCGGCTGGGTTTTTGGGATTTTATAAGGGCACATTTGACGAACGCACGAAGCTCTATGCTAGGATAAGGAAAAATTTATCACAGGATGACTCAGACTACTGGTCACAAAATACTGCCGCTTTTTACAAAGGCCCCATATTCAGCTCCAGATTTGAAAAGTATATTATGTGGTTCACTATGCTCGTCCGACTGACTTTAGGTTCTAAAAGGCTCAAACACCTGATGGATATTGCAACCACTGAAGAGAGACAAAGGTATTTTGATGATCATCTTCAAAACAAGGCTATAAAAGCACTTTTTAATATCGCTTTTTCTGCCCGTATTTATAAAAACAGAGGACTAAACGAACAAGGATTAACGCATCAAGAAGGCGACCAATTGGCGGGATTTTTTTATAGCAGGTTCAGGGATTTTTTTACAGCGACACCTCCGTTTAACAATTATTATTTTCAGATCTACTTTTTTGGAGAGCTGCTTTCAGATGCTGCACTTCCTGATTATTTGAAACCTGCTAACATGGCGCTAATCAGACTCCGAAAAAATAATATTGATTTCTGTTTGAAATCAGTGCTCGAGGAAATAGCAGAAGCGCCACGACTCTTGTACAGAAATTATTCATTGTCCAACATCAGCGACTGGATTTCGACAGAGGAGATGGATGGGTTATTAAATGGCATTATGGAAAAATCCATTGTGCCAGCCAGGTTGCTTCTGAGGTATATACATAAAAACCCATTAGCAGGCAAGCAGTACTTATCGGAATTATCAGTAGATAATAGATTCGAGCATTTAACGCACTTTGTGGATCGATTTCCTTTTTACTCAATTAGCAAACTAGATGTATGATGAAGACGCCGGAAGTAGCCATTAGAATACTGGACAAGTCATATAATGAAGAAATGTTGGAAATCCTGGCAAGATCTCCTATGAAAAGCGATTTGCTGGAATTGCATTTCGATAAATCACCGGATATCTTCCGATCAAGTGAGTTATGGTCGTCAGATTTCACCTACTACGGTGTCTTTGCTGATGATACATTAGCTGGATTTGGTATGCATTTGAAATACTTTGGATACATCAACGGCCAGATACGCAGAATTTCCTATTTCGGAAATTTTTGCATAGATCAAAAGTATCGAGGCATGGGTCTATTCAGAACCCTTGCCCATCATATGCTGAATGGTCTGTTTAGCGATACAGATTGTGGTTTCTGTATGATCCTTCAAGGGAACAGAGCCGCTGACAGGTACTTTGACGATGGCAATGAATTGCTGGACAATATGCCTGCCTATAAAAAACTGGATGGTTTTGAGACACGAAGTTTGCTGATTGCCCACACGGTTAAATCAAGTATTAATTATGAAATAAGAAAAGCTCAGTCGGAAGATAGTAGCGCTATCCAAGAATTGCTTCAAGCGGAGTATCAGCAAAGGATGTTAGCTCCTTTGATTAAGGACGAATCATCGCTAGAAAGTCTATTTCCCTCTGGGTTCACATTGACAAATTCCTATGTGGTACTTGATAAGGGTACAATCGTAGGTGTTTGCACAGTCCGGGATATGAACGCGACAAAGAGAACAAAGATAATTCGCTACAAGAAAAGACTCAAACCCTTGAGATACCTCTATAAGGCCATTGCTGCAATCCTACACTATCCCGACCTTCCTATGCCGGGCGAAGCTATTAGAGAAGTTTATATTTCGAATATTGCCATAAAAGATAGAAATCCCGAAATATTCAGGTCGTTGTTGATCCTTATTTATAATGAATACAGAGAAAAAAAATACAACCTGATCCATATTGGGAGCTTCCGGGGAGATAACCTCCTGAATGCGACAAAGGGATTTTTATCGAGTTCACTTATTTCAAATATTTTCTATGCAGCAAAGAAAGATGCCAACTTGTCGGTCGATGAAATCGGCGATCAAATGCCCTTCATCAATATTGCATGGATTTGAAGTAGAAAGTCGTTTTGTGAATTTTTTTTCCCCAGCCATACACAGGATTACTGGAGGTTTCTTTATTCGTTTTCAGAGGTAGAATTCCATCTGGCATTTATTCGTTTTTCAACACTAATTTTCAGGATTACAAATCCCTTCAGGCCAAATTTCTATAAAATGAAATAGTAGATCAAATCTACCTCTTGTGAACTTCTACTGTTCTACCACCAGAGTGGGGTAAGTGACTCTGTCGCAATTCCTTTTCTCCTCTGTTTTTTACTATCTTCCTATCCGAAAAACTGCCGATAAAACTCCGTAGGTCATTATCAATTTTAAATGAAATTCGATCTATAAATTAAAACTATGATTACAAAAAAGGTTATTGAACTAATCCTGATCGCTCTTATTACGTTTTCATCCGTTTTAAGTGCGTATAGTCAGTTCAGGTATGTTACCAATGATGATGGTTATGAAATATTACCCTGTACGGAAGGATTCAATACAAAAAAGAATGAATTCAACCTTGACAAGTTATTTCCGAAAGACTCCTGGACTGGAGATTGGATATGGCTTAACTCATCAAGATTTAACGAGTATCAGGAAACACAGGTTGAGTGGGCTAATAATCCAAGGTACAAGGAACAGTATATAGCATTATTTAGAAAAAGTTTTGAGCTAACCGATGTTCCAGATCAGATAATTATGAGTCTTACGGCTGATGTCTCTTTTCGGATATACATAAACGAGACTTTTGTTGCACAAGGCCCTCCAAATATCGGGAATGACTATTTTGATGGTTTACCGCCAAACCACTGGTTTTTCACAACACACAACATCAGTAAATATCTGAATTCGGGAACAAATACCATTGCAATGGAGGTTTTCAGCCACTTTCGTGAAATATCAGAAACGAGCAGCGGGCATGGACAGTTTTTGTGCGATATAGATGCCGGACTTGGTAAAAACATAGTTGCAACTGACACAACCTGGAAATGCAATATTGATACCTCGTTTACGGTCCATGGGGGTAATTACAGTCATAACGCAAATTTCTCAGTAACCAATTGGAAAAATATAGCATACGATGATTCGGAATGGGCTTACGCTTCAATTAAAGACATTCCAAAAGAAGGTTATCTATTGAGTAGTAAGATCCCTACACCAATTAGATTTCCCGTTAACCCCAAAAGACTGTGGCTACCTCAAAAAGAAGTTTCCATAATCGACATCTCTTCCGCAGTGTATGACAAAAAACTCTTTAACGAAGAATTTACGTTGGATTATGACAGGAATTTAACCGCTTATTATGGTTTCGAAATTTTGGCACATAAAAATGATACCATAAAAATAAGTCCATTTGAGAAAAAATATGCATCTCAGAACAGGGCATTGACCTTTGTATGTAAAGAAGGAATCAATGTTTTTTATGCTCCTTCTCTCAGTGTATTCAGATATCTGAAAGTAGAAATTGCTTCTGCTAAGGGGCTTATCATTAAAGATATCCGGGCTGATTTCTCTTCTTACCCCGTTAGCTATACAGGAAATTTTTCCTGCTCAGATGAAAACCTTTCACGGCTTTGGGATATTACCCGATGGACTACCCAGCTTTGCATGAACGACATGTTCTATGATTCTCCCAAGCACCAAGAACCAATTGCATGCACCGGAGATTATTTCATTCAATCGCTCATAAATTATTATGCTTTCGGCGATCCCTGGCTAACACGGCAAACACTGGTAAAAACAGCACTATTGCTGGAAAAGAACAACTACGATATGTTTCATACCAGTTACTCATTATTATGGGTTCAAATGCTTAATCAGTATTATCAATATACCGGAGATATTCAACTGGTGCAAGAACTTTTGCCCCATGTCAATAAGCTTAACCAATTATTTGAAACCTATCTTGACTATGATAATCTCGTAAGTAATGCTCCCGATTATATGTTTATGGATTGGATAAAAATTGACGAATTCAATGCACACCATCCTCCTGCTGTAATAGGCATGGGATATATGACCGCATTTTACTATAAATCCTTATTAGATGCTGCTTATCTTAATAGCCTTGTAGACAGTACTACAATCAGCGAAAAAGACCTGGAACTTGCCAAAAAAGTCAAAATGGCCATGAATAGTTTATTATGGGATCAGGAAAAAAAACTTTACAAAGATGGTATCCCCTTCAGGTCTAATTCAGAAAATCACAATTTTTTCCCAAACGATAAAGATATAGTTACTTATAGTCCGCATGTCAATGCGCTGGCTGTTTTATATGATATTGCACCGGAAAATCAACAATCAACCATTTTAAATTATGTGGTAAATCAAAAGGAGATTGATCTCCAGCCTTATTTTATGTTTTTTGTCTTATTGGCAGTCGATCATACCGGACAGTTCAACGCACTCGGCTTAGATCTTATGAAAAAATGGGAGAACGGCATTAACCTGGAAACCTACACACTAAAAGAAAACTGGCAGGAGCAAACAGAAACTGGTTATGGAGGAGACTATAGTCATGCATGGGGGGGGTCTCCCTTGTACTTTATGTCTCGCAACATGCTCGGTGTAAAACCCGGTATCGCAGGATACAGAGAGATAACAATAGATCCATTTATTAGTGGTAAAATTAATTGGGCCAAGGGGAAAATTCCTCTTGTACAAGGGAATTACATGGAAATAAGCTGGGAAAAAGCGAATAAGCTAAAATATATTTACAATCTGGAGATTCCTTACGAATACAAAGCTTTCGTTATGATTCCAAAGAATTTAGGGGAAAGATGTTTCAAAATTAACAATATAAGTTATCCGAAAGGAACGGATAGAGTACAAGTAAATAGTGGGACTTATGTTATTGAATTTAAAAGATAATAAATGGTAGTGACGATAAGACCATTGAGAAACCCTTTTTAGTCTATTGATCAAACGAAAAAAAACATCAAAAATGAAAAGAAGGCATTTTATAAGCACTGCGGCCACCGTATCAGCAGTTGGTGCATTCACTCCCAAAATTTACGCAGGCAATAACCAATACAAATTGAATATGAAACGATCAAATAATATAAACAAAGCAAAAGTATCGCCCCGCGCCATCACCATGTGGGACTTTTCATGGCTCGAACGCCGGTGGCCCGGTGCTGGTTACGAAGACTGGGATAAAGCTTTAAGCGAACTGACTGCACGTGGCTACAATGCTGTTCGTATAGATGCCTTCCCACATTTACTCGCTGAGAATCCAGAAAAAGAATGGACTTTAAAAGAGGTTTGGAGCATACAAAACTGGGGAAGCCCGGATATTAATAAAGTAAAAATTCAGCCTTTTTTAAATGAGTTTATCGCCACCTGTAAAAAATATGATGTCAAAGTGGGTCTTTCGTCGTGGTATCGCGAAGATTTGGATAATACGCGGATGAAAATTAGAACGCCCGAAAAGCACGCCCAAATCTGGCTGAAAACGCTGGATTCGATAAAAAATGCGGGGTTGATGGACAATATCATGTATGTGGATTTATGTAACGAATGGCCCGGAGACATTTGGGCGCCTTATTTTAAAAACGACCCACCCAACCTCACCTGGGGATACTGGCACACCGATAAATCGATGCTTTGGATGAAAACTGCCATCGATATGGTGAGAAAGGAATATCCTGAATTGCTGTTAAACTTTTCGTTCGATAATGTGGATGTTGAGAAATATTCAGAAAAAGACCTTTCATTTTTCGATTTTGCCGAACACCACATATGGATGGTAAAAGGGAATGAAACCGAGTTTTACCGCGAAGTAAAAGAACGAAGCAAAGCCGTGGGGCGACCGGTGGAAATTGACGGTCTTTTTTCGAACCAGGTGTATAAAAACCTGGTGGCCGAATACGAAGGTATTTACAACGAAAAACCGGATTACTGGAAAAAACAGCTTACCGACTATATCGCCAAAACAGCGCTTCATGCCGGAAAGGCAGGATTGCCACTGATAACCACCGAATGCTGGGGTATTGTGGATTACAAGGACTGGCCATTGCTGAAATGGGATTGGGTAAAAGAGCTTTGTGCGCTGGGAACTGAAACTGCCTCGGCCACAGGACAGTGGATGGCCATTGCCACCAGTAATTTCTGCGGACCGCAGTTTGTGGGCATGTGGCATGATGTGGAATGGCATCGCCGTTTAACTGATGTCATCAAATCGGCACCCTTGAAAGGTGAATTGTTGACTGATAAAGTGATAAAAGCATTAAAATGAAAATGAGCACGATTGCTACTGGTTAATTAAAACGCGCTAAAAACCGATGAAAGAAATCTGAACATGAAATTTTACAGATGCCAAATGGTTAGGCGAAGATTAATCCTTGTTTTTTCTGTTTTCTTGTTTCTTTTGGTAACCTTATCTTGTGAGAAAAATACAGGAAAACTTCCCTGGGAACGTGAAATACCTCTGAAAGAAGCGGCCAAATCGGTGTTTCTTACCAGTACATTAAGCCCGGATAATTCGTTGCCCAACCGAAAGTGCTATCCACGCGACGGCAAAGCAATGACCATCAACAACCTGAAGATGCGCACCACACTTTGGGGCCCACCGGAAAAGATTACAATTAGCCTTACCAAAAATAATGTATGGGACCGTCGGATTAATCCCCGCGGACTGGTAGCTCCAACTTTACAAGAGATTGTTGAGGGCGTGAATTCTCCTGCAAATAAAGGATTTGTGGGCAGGGGAAATGATGGTCAGCGGCCCTGGTTTTATGGTTATCTGCTGAAAGATGGGGGATATTACGACCCGTACCGTACGCCTCACGAATATGCGATGCCCTGTTTGAAACCTGTCGGGCAGATTATTGTGGGAATTGACCAGCTTGAAGGCGCACAACTGCCTGAAATAAAACAGTGTTGCGCCAATGGTCTTACAGAGTTGGAACTTACCAACCAGAGTGCGAACGCAAAACTGCAATATGTGCTTGTAATGACCAGCAACATGTATGCAATCAAAGGCCAACTTTCAGGAATTAACAAGCCGGTTTGGCTGCGGCTTTACCGGCATCGCGACACTGCCCACGAAGATTACATGAACCCGGAGGGAACAAAATACATCAAAAATGGAACTGCCGCCGAAAGCGCTTTTAATTTTCCGATGGATCCGCCAACCAGTGGTAGCGATGGAAAATATTTCTGGATACGCCAGAAATTTCCGGCAGAAAAAACATTTCCCAATGGTTTTGAATATATCCTGATGGGTGTGCTGAATACGCCGGGCGAAGTAACAGTTAAGGAAGGGATGCCCGGATTGAGCACGCCACCACCCGACAAGCGTATTGCCAAAGCAACGGGTGCGGCTTCAACCATCAGTTTTTCGCCCAAAAAGGGAGAATTTGAAGCCCTGGTCACTATTGTAACCTCTATGGATGGCGACGATTTAATGAAACTGGCAAAAGAACGTTTGGCCAAAGCGGAGAAAGATGGTTTTGATGGCATTCTTCAGGAAAATACGAATTGGTGGAATGCTTTTTACGACAAACGCGAGAACGGACGTGTATTTTTTGGCTCGACGGGTACAAAATGTACCGAAGATATTTTAAGTATCTATAACAGTTATGCCGACCACCACGGAGGTGGAACCCACACCGACATGACCAAATACGAGTGTGCCGCCGAATATGTGCATCCCGAGCGCGATGCACAGGCGTGGAGCAGTTCGCCGTGCTACAACGAAGTATTTACCACCATGCATTTTGTGCGCAACTGGCCCGACCATCAGCAAATTTGGAAACAGTTGGTGCAGCACTGGATGGAAGGCGCGAAAAACAATGCCTGCGACATGTTTGGTATGCCCGGAATGGCCATTTTACACGGCTACCAGCCACCTGTTAAACCCGATAAAATTCTGCATGGGTATTTTTTGGAGATGAACTTCTTTGAGGGCGTAGAATCTTTCAATCCTGTAATCGTCGTTTAGCATTTTTAGTTTTTCATCGAGCACTTTCCTGATGAGTTCATCCTCGATATCATCATCACAACCGACATACCACTTATGGACGAATGAGGTGCCGACAGCCATGCCGGTTACCGTGTATTCTTTGACCTCTATATTCAAT
>JBGSYX010000060.1:0-3298 GCA_041750735.1 Cyclobacteriaceae bacterium | reverse complement strand
ATCATTTTTGATCCAAATATACTCACCGTTGCCACCGGTATCGACGAACACAATAATTACGCAGTTGATTTCCTGAAAGCCACCAAATGGATAAAAGCCAATCTTCCGGGCGCAAAAGTCAGCGGTGGTATAAGCAATATCTCTTTTTCATTTAGGGGAAATAATGTTGTCCGAGAGGCCATGCATTCAGCATTTCTGTACCATGCCGTTAAAGCCGGACTGGATATGGGGATTGTCAATGCGGGGATGATCGAGATTTATGAGGAAATTCCAAAGGAACTACTAGAACGGGTAGAGGATGTTCTTCTGAACAGACGCCCTGATGCCACGGAGCGACTCCTGGAAATTGCAGAACGCGTGAAAGGCGATGGTAAAAAACTCGAAAAAGACGAGCAGTGGCGCACCTGGCCTGTCAATGATCGGCTGAGCCACGCGCTTATCAAAGGCATTATCGAATTTATTGATGAAGATACAGAAGAAGCCAGGCAACAGGCTGAGCATCCGCTTCATGTAATTGAAGGACCTCTGATGGCTGGTATGAACATCGTTGGTGATCTGTTTGGCGAAGGAAAAATGTTTCTGCCACAGGTAGTAAAAAGCGCCCGAGTTATGAAAAAGGCTGTTGCTTACCTGATCCCCCACATTGAACATGCGCAGGCCAGCGAAGAAGGAGGAGCAAGGGCTGCAGGGAAAATACTTCTTGCCACCGTAAAAGGCAACGTTCACGACATTGGCAAAAACATTGTCGGGGTGGTACTTGCCTGTAACAACTTTGAAATTATCGATCTCGGTGTCATGGTGCCATTGGAAAAAATCCTTGATGCCGCAGTTCAGAAAAAAGTCGATATCATTGGACTGAGTGGATTGATTACTCCATCACTGGATGAAATGGTCTATGTGGCCAAAGAAATGGAGCGGAGAAAAATGGACATTCCACTGCTTATCGGTGGAGCCACAACTTCACGGATGCACACCGCCGTTAAAATAGCGCCGAACTACAGCCAGCCTGTCGTACATGTGCTCGATGCATCACGGAGTGTACCCGTAGCCAGTAAACTCATTTCAGGTGATGATTCCGCAAGGAAGGCATTTGAAAGAACTATTAAGGCAGAATATGCCGGGTTGAGGGAAGACCACTTGCGTAGGCAGTCTGATAAACATCTTCTTACCATCGATGAGGCACGTGCACATAAATTTACTTCTGACTGGTCTTCTTTCACAGCGCATAAGCCGAAGTTCCTTGGGAAAATGACGCTTTCCAACATATCACTGGAGGAATTAATACCATATGTCGATTGGACACCATTTTTCATCACCTGGGAACTCACCGGAAAATACCCAGCCATCCTTGAAGATGAGGTCGTCGGTGATGCTGCCACCAAACTATTTGACGATGCCATCGTGCTTCTCAATAAAATTGCCGATGAAAGCTTGCTTCAGGCCAAGGCAGTGATTGGATTCTGGGCTGCCAATGCCGTCGGTGATGATGTGGAAATCTATCAAAAACCCAATGGCCAGCCCGGCAGTAGAGATGAAGTGTTTATGACGCTAAATTTTCTTAGGCAGCAAAATAGAAAAGCCCCTAATCTGCCAAACTTTGCATTGAGCGATTTCATTGCACCCAAAGAATCCGGGGCTGACGATTACATCGGCGCCTTTGTGGTAAGTTGTGGATTCGGTGCGGATGAATTGGTGAAAAAATACGAGGCCGACCACGATGACTATAACAGCATCATGGTGAAAGCATTGGCCGACAGGCTTGCCGAGGCATGTGCCGAATATGTGCATGAACGGGTTCGTAAGGATTACTGGGGTTATTCTCGCCAGGAAAACCTGACCAGCGAAGCACTGATTAATGAAGAGTATTCTGGCATCAGACCTGCACCCGGCTATCCTGCATGTCCTGACCACCTGGAAAAGCGCAAGCTTTTTGATTTGCTCGACGCAGAAAATGAAACTGGCGTGTACCTCACGGAAAGCTTTGCTATGTACCCGGCGGCTACGGTCAGCGGTTGGTATTTTGCCAATAAAGAAGCCCGGTATTTTGGTTTAGGAAAAATCCAAAAAGACCAGGTGGAGGATTACGCCAAACGAAAGCAAATGCCTGTGGAGGAAATTGAAAGATGGCTCTCGCCAAATTTGGCCTATGATGCCTAATGATAAGGCGACAAAAAAATGCTTTCTTTTTTGCAGTAAATCAGTCTTAACTGTTTGGCCTCCGGGAGATTCAACGAACTTGCAATTTTCAGGTGGTTGCATGCCGAATCAGGCATATTCAGGCTGATTTCAGCCTTCGCCAAATGGTAATAAACCGCGGCTTTGTTATAGGGCTTATCCAACAAATCAGAGAATAATTCATACGCCTTCTGTGGTTCCTCCTGTTGCTCAAATGCAACACCCTGCAGGTAGTAAGCTGCCCAGTGCGAAGGATTTCTAATCCTGAGGCTGTCGAGAATTTCTTCGGCGATTGCCGTTTCTCCATTTCGCAAATAGATTGCCGCCATTCGCAACCGGGCGCTGTCATACGTTTCGCTATAGTTGCCCACTTGCTTGTAAAGTTCCAGGGCTTCTTCAGGGTTGTCTGAGTGCGCCTTGCAGACCCCTTTGAGGTATTTAAATTCAGACCGGAGTGAATCGTCGGAGGTGTAGCCAAGACCGCGTTCGATATACCTGATGGCAAAATTGTAATTCTGGATTTTGTACACTAAAATGATAGAGGCAAGGGCGCAAGCAGATGCATTGTTTCCACCGACATCCCTGATCGACAGATCAATGTTTTGCAAAGCTGTATAGTATTGTCCGGTAAAGTAATTCTGAACGGCAAGGTTATAGTGTTTGTTGGAAACAGACCGTAGTAAAATTATCGGTACTGCCACGGCGAAGAAAACCATCACAACAACCAGTATAGTGGAAAGGATATATACTTTACGGGAGTATGTTGGCTTTTCAATGGTTTGATGGTAATAAAAATGTGGTGGAGGTCGTCTTCGTGCGGTGTTAATTTCTTCCTGGTCGTCCTCGGGGACATATTGTCCTGCGTTGTAAAGCTTGCGACGGTATTGGTTCGATAATACATGATAAGCCTCTGAAATCTCAATAAACCGATCTTCTGCAACTTCCTTATTTCTGTCCGGATGGAATTGAAGCGCCAGCCTGCGGTAAGCGATCTTTATTTGGCCGCTGGTAGCAGTGGAAGGTATTCCCAATATGGCATAGTAATCCTTCATTGGCAGGCTTTTCGAAACTAACGCCTCATTTCAATTTAAATTTTTTACCCGGAAGTGGTTTTATAATCCCG
>JBGSYX010000059.1:0-18337 GCA_041750735.1 Cyclobacteriaceae bacterium | reverse complement strand
ATTGAATATAGAGGTCAAAGAATACACGGTAACCGGCATGGCTGTCGGCACCTCATTCGTCCATAAGTGGTATGTCGGTTGTGATGATGATATCGAGGATGAACTCATCAGGAAAGTGCTCGATGAAAAACTAAAAATGCTGAACGACGATTACAGGATTGAAAGATCCTACGCCCTCAAAGAAGTTCAGCTCCAAAAAATACCCGTGCAGAATTTCTACAATTGGTTGAAGCTAAATGGCAAGGAAGGCGGGCAAAGCAAGTTTCCGCGGGTGCTGAAGGGGCAGAAGTTCCGGGAGTGGGAAGACTTTCTCATCAATCATTCAGCCTGAATTGAAAGCACTTGCGGAAGGGTTACTCCTCGGTACAGCACTTTCCGTAATGATCGGGCCGGTATTTCTTCTCATTATTCAGACATCCATAACAAAGGGGGTTTCAAATGGAATGCTTACCGCTTTCGGAGCGCTGACCAGCGATATCGTAATCTTTGTATTTTGTTTACATGGTTTTCGGCTTGCTGATTCCGACTCGTGGGTGTGGATTACAGGCTTTATTGTCTTAGTTGTGATGGGGCTTAACCTTTTATTCAGACCTAAAGCCCATTATTTATCCATATCCGATAAAAGTAGCACAACTCCGATGTCTGGCACCTTTTCATTCATGCAGGGTTTTACAATAAATACTTTTAATCCTTTTGTTTTCGCCTTCTGGGTAGGAATTACAGTTATGATGAATGAACGATTCAAGGACACTCAAAATGCCCTTATTTTTATAGCAGGTATGAGTATTTCCTCAGGTGCCTTGAATGTGCTGAAAGTGATGCTTCCGCAAAAAGTAAAGACACTCCTTTCACCGCGCAATCTTCGTATCATATCGCAACTATGCGGTGCGGCACTGGTGGTATTCGCCCTGTTGCTCGGGATTCAAATGTTGTGGTAAAAGCATCCCGGGCGCGGTTTCACCACGCAAATGTTCACATTTCCATAAAGGCGCCGGCAGGGGAGGGATTCTCCTTCTTGGGTTTCATAAAAAATATGGATTGAAACAAATACATTGAGATAGTCATCAGCGCCATACCAACAAATGAAAACAGGTAGGACATCGCAACCATAAAAGGAATCCACTGCAGATCAGGCTGTCCGAAATTCTTATAAATCAAAATCAATATGCTGCCAAGGTAGCCGAATGAATCAGCGAGATAAATCAGAAACCCTGCATTGGCAACGAAACCGGAGGCAGCGACCAGGCGATCGAACATGACACTGTTGAATGGTATGTAGCTTATGTATAATCCGAACCCTACGATAATCATCCAAAACTCGCCAGAGATGATCTTTTTTTCGAAAGCCAGCGTAGTGATGCCAATAATCATGAAGCCGGAGAAAATGATAAGTTGGTTTACATTGAACGCCTGGATGTTGTTTTTTACAAACATCACTACGCTCATTATGATCAGTACGGCGATAGCGATGGGGATTTCTGATATTAGGAAGATTTCCGAAGAGTGTTCATAGCCCAGAGATTGCCATATTTCGGCAGCGAAATTATCCCGAATGTCCCTTAGCACAGTCAGTAAAATGTATGCGACTATCAGTATGATGAGCGGAGGTGCGCAACTCAGAAAAAATTTCCAACGCTCTTCCCTGTTCATGGGTAAGCGTTGAAGACGCAGGCCGATGTCTTCCCGGGTGGGAGGTGGTAGTTTGTCCAACATCCAGACAGAAAATAAAAGAGGAGGAAGGAAAACCATTCCGGTGACAAAGGGCATCCAGATCTCAGAAACATGAAATTCAACCATGAGCCATTTACCCACCGATTTTACAAGACCAGAAGCGAAGATGAAGCTGGTGCTAAGACCCGCGCCGAGAAATTCGGTGCTGCTTCTTCCTTCCAGGTAGCTGAAGACCAGCCCCCATACCATTCCAAGTGGTATGCCGTTGATGAAAAGAAAGAATATTCGCCAGAAGCCATCTGACACAGCAAATCCAAAAAGAGCGGCTTCGGCGAGCAGGCATAGCAGGATGATCGTAGAGGCCCTGGCCTTTTGTTGCATTTCAGAGATTATCCTGATGCCTAAAAATTTTGAAAGTGCATAACCACAAAGTTGTGCCGTGATCAGCCAGATTTTCAGATCGATATCGCCGTATTGCAATCCGGAATAAGTCGCTGCAGTGAAAGGTTTGCGAAACGCATACATGCAAGAATACGTTGCCAGGGCGGCAGTTACCGCAAACAGATTGAACCTCAGCTGATCTGAAATGTTACGCCATCTGGCCGACAAATGGTTTCGCATGGATGCCTGCTTTGTTCATGATCGATACCACATTCTCCTCTGCCTGACCAAAACCTAATGTCATGCCAGCCCCGCCGAAACCAGTAGAAATCCAGATATTTTGACCGGCCTGTTCGAAATAGTGCATCTGCCGTGGATGCAATGCATAGGTTGCCTGCCAATATTCGGTTACTTCAAAGTGGGGTAATTGTGCAAATTTCTCAAGGTAGTTTATAATCATTTTGTTTATTCCCTGGTCTATACCAACAGGCTTCTGGGATTGGTACAGGTGCGAATCACCGATCACCAGATCACCAACCGGGTTTTGAGCCACTATTACATGAACACCCGCATCAATAATATTGGGGAGTTCTTCATTCAGTCGATGCCTCAAGGTTTTCAGTGTTTTGCAGCTTGCAAATGATTGATATCGCAGCATGCTGAGTCCACCGCAAAAAACACTCTTCAGTTCGATATGCGGGGCTGTTGCGGCTTTCATCATCTGTAGGTGGCATTTTTGTAAACCTGACTCAGAGAACTGTTGTGGTAAAAGCATACCAAATTCGTCGCCACTGCAAATGACTACTATATCAACTGGGAAGGACTTGTCGTCGCTAAATAGATAGCCACTGGAAGCTTCGCGTATAATTGTATTGAACCGGAAATGAACACCGAATCGCGATTTGAGGTAAGTGATAATACTTGGAATTGCCGTCCGCGGATCAATAACAAATTCTTCGGCAGAACGTAGCGCCCCGAGTAGTTTTCCTGTGCGCAGGTATTTAAAATTCAGGGAAAGTTCATTACGGGATAACAGGTTGAGTCCGGAACGCAGGTTTTTTTCCAGATCGAAAAATTCACTTATCACTTCCAGCTCATCAAGCTGCATGGCAACGAGTAGCGAACCACACTTATTTATCGGAATATTCGCCTGGTCAATGATATCGTGCCATATTTGTTTCGATCGGTCAATAGTTCCCAGCATTTCTCTTTCCTGACCTATTGGCCAGAAGAGTCCGAAATTGCGTATAGAAGCCCCAAGCGGAGTGATGTCCCGTTCAAAAACTGTAACCTCGCAATCCTGTCGAGCAAATGCCAGTGCATGACTTAGGCCAATGATTCCGGAACCCACAATCCCAACTTTTATCTTTTCCTTCATACTGTTGTTTAAAAAGTTGAAATTATACCAGTCCGCGGAAGCCGGCAATGAAAGTGTTTTATCAAAAAATTAAGTTGATGTTCAGGTTATGAACAAGTATAACGTGCACATTATCAATACATAGAGCCCTGATTCACCCTTGAGTATTCAATTTCAATTCAGATTTACAGGGTCAAATGTTAGAGTACTTTTAACAGCGGTTAAGTTTTCATTAAATCGATAACGCGATTAAAAATCAATTCGCGGAATTACCAATCTTGCAAGCAATTTTTCATTTAACAGGAACTGATGAGCAACGCATTAAACAATCCATATTTGTTACTGACACCGGGGCCTTTATCGACCACGTCGGGAGTACGAGAAGCCATGATGAAAGACTGGTGTACCTGGGACAGTGAATACAACAGTTTTGTACAAACGATCCGGAAAAAGCTTGTAGGTCTTGCGTCACATGATTCCGAACCATATACTTCTGTGCTGATGCAGGGAAGTGGCACATTCAGTGTTGAAGCAGCTATCGGCACATTTTTACCTGTTGATGGGAAATTATTGATTTTAGCGAACGGTGCTTATGGGGAAAGGATGGTGAGAATAGCACAGATGCTGAGAATAAACTACCAGGTATTTCGAAGCGCAGAGGATGAAGAACCGGATTTACAGTTGCTGGAGCAGCTCATTGATGAAGATCCATTTATCACTCATATAGCCATGGTTCATTGCGAAACAACATCCGGAATATTGAATCCGGTACGAGAGATCGCCGACATCGCACAGCGGCTTGGCAAAATCTTCATGCTTGACGCTATGAGTAGCTTTGGAGGTATTCCTATAGATATGGCGCGTGATCATATCGATATACTGATAAGCAGTTCGAATAAATGTATTCAGGGGGTGCCGGGTTTTGGATTTGTCATCGCCCGAAAAAAGTTATTGGAAATCTCCAGGAGCAATGCCCGATCGCATGCCCTGGATCTTTACGATCAATGGAAGACCATGGAAGAACAATATGGCAAATGGCGGTTTACATCACCAACACATACGGTGAGGGCATTCTACCAGGCACTGCTTGAACTGGAGCTGGAGGGAGGCGTGGCAGCCCGGTACCAGCGATATAGTGACAACCATGCGACGTTAGTGGATGGTATGGAAAAACTGGGATATCGGTGCTTTTTGCCCCAGGGTATTCAGTCGCCGATTATCACCTCATTCTATTATCCGGAGCAGCTATCATTCTCCTTCGAGAGGTTTTATGACGCCCTGAAATCACATGGTTTTGTCATTTATCCGGGTAAGGTGACCACTGCATCCACTTTCCGCATTGGCAACATCGGTAATGTATATCCGGACGATATCCGTCGACTTCTTCACGCTATTTCAACCATCCAAAACCACTGAAAAATGAGTATAAAACTTGCAATTTTTGATATGGCCGGCACCACGGTCAGGGATTTCGACAATGTGCATGAGGCCTTGCAGGAAGCGCTGAGCTTTGAAAATATTCACGTTACTCGCGATGAAGTAAATGATGTGATGGGCATGCCGAAACCTGTCGCTATTGAAATTCTCATGAAAAAAGAAGTGCCTGCTGAGCAAGTCACCAAAGCATTCATCGATCAGGTTTACAACCGATTTGAATCCATCATGATCGATTTTTACAAAACTGATCCGCTTGTGACCGAAAAAGACGGAACAGAAAAGCTCTTTCGGTTATTAAAATCGAACGGCATTCGTGTCAGTATCGATACCGGATTTAGCAGAGTGATTGCCGACACGATTGTCGAGCGCTTGGGATGGAAAGAAAAGCAATTGATCGACTTCAGTGTAACCAGCGATGAAGTGATCAAAGGCAGGCCGCATCCGGACATGGTTTTCAAGGCCATGGATTATTTTCAAATTTCAGACCCTGCCGATGTGATGAAGGTTGGAGATACCGCCTCCGACATGGAAGAAGGTCGAAATGCCGGTTGCCGATATATAGTTGGAATAACATCAGGAGCTTTCACAGCCGAAGAGCTGCTAGAAACACCTCATACGCATCTGGTTAGTCATTTGAGCGAAATACCCGCTATCATCGGCATTTAACCGAAGATCCCTGAGAGTTAAGAAGCAGAATCAAGCCCAATGTTAAGTTTTTAATTTTGAATGAAAGTAACGTTAACTTAATATTAAAATATGGCCCCAATTCCATATTTTAGTAAAGTTAAGTTAATGTGTGATGAAACTTTGGCCTTGGCTGTTTTTAGTATCCTTTCTGTTTAATAGCAACCTCCTCGCGAGGGATAGCGACTGGTTTGAAGGTGTAATTGTTCTTGAAAACCATGAGGTGTTGCTCGGTGAGTTAAAGATTGAAGCTGCTTATAGCCTCGTTCAGTTGAAAAATTCCGGATCTATCCGGTGTATTCACGCCCGGGAGATTGAACAAATAAAAATTCATGACACTTCCATAAATTCTGTCAGGACAATTATCTCCGTACGATCGGAAAATCCAGAGAAAAGTAGCGCATTTTACGAACTCATCGTTCGCGGTGAAGTAAATCTCCTCGCATCCTACAATGACTACCGGCAATTCGCTCAATCCGACATAACCAAGCAAAAGGAAACTCCAGTTCTTCCAGATGATATGCAGTTTTATTATTTTGATGGAAAAACATTGATTTCATCCAGGTGTTTTCGGAAGGAAGTCTTTCCCGTGCTTTTAAAATTAACAAAGGACCACCTCGAAGATTTCATCCTTCAGAACCGCATTCAGATCGATGTGCCCGCCGACCAGATAAGGCTTTTAAAACAGTTTAACCTGATTTATTCGTCAGGAAAGTTGCTCGCCAGACATTAGCACCCACAGGATCCACGACGTTAGATTCGTGGATCACATTATTTAATCATAATGTTTTTTTTACATTGATTAAACACCTGCTTAGGAGAGGTATTTATAAGGATTGTTTATAAGTATCATAAATTCAACAACTTAATATGCCTGTCTAAAATCACAAAAGGCTTAGCCCCGCTTGATGTTGTTTACTTTTTGTTAACCAAAGTATAATTAGCCGGGGTAGAAAAAACGATGGAATTCGCGAAAATTTGCCCTCGCTAACCAACCTGCTTGCCTATGTAATGTCCACACTTCTAAAATGAAAGCCGTCAGTGCTGCAACACCAACGGCTGTAAAAGATACTGGCCTGAGGCCGGTATTGAAAAGCTTAAAAGATCAATCATTAATCATTATTAAACTTTAACTCCAATGTACAGGAACAAATCTACGTATGGAACATTTCTGTTAAAATTTACAGCTTTTATAGGGCTGTTATGCATGTATAATGTTACGATTGCCCAGGATCGAATTATTCAGGGGTCGGTCGTTTCGGTCGAAGATGGCGAAGCGCTTCCAGGTGTGAACGTAATGTTAAAAAATACCAGCCAGGGCACCGTCACCGATTTTAATGGTAAGTACTCAATCACGGTACCTGCTGACATCACAACACTGGTCTTTTCATATATCGGCTATACCTCGCAGGAAGTCGAAATTGGCAACCAGACGGTCGTTGACGTACAATTATTGGTAAATACATTGAGCCTGCAAGAAATTGTAGTTACAGCCCTGGGTATCGAGAAGGATAAAGCCAAGCTAGGCTATGCCATTCAGGACGTAGAGGGGGCTGACCTCATCAAAGCCAGGGAACCAAATCCGATAAATTCCCTGACAGGAAAGGTGGCAGGCCTTACTATAGCACAGTCAGCCGAATTGCTGGGAGCGCCAAATATCTTTCTGCGTGGTAAGCGGCCACTATTTGTCGTCGATGGTGTGCCCATCCAGTCGGACACCTGGAACATCAGTCCGGATGATATCGAAAATATTACAGTACTTAAGGGACCAAACGCTTCAGCGTTATATGGATCCCGTGGCCAATACGGCGCAATTCAGATTACAACGAAACGTGGTTCCAAAGACAAACGCGGAGTCTCTGTTGACTTTAATTCTTCAACCATGGTCGACAATGGATATCTCACAATACCTAAGGTGCAATATGAATACGGACCGGGCGACCATGGGCGCTATGCGTTTGCAGACGGCAAAGGAGGCGGACTCTACGATTCGGACTATGATATCTGGGGACCTCGGTTTGAAGGTCAACTCATTCCTCAGTACGACGGTGTTGTGGATCCGGATAATACCTACATAACCACTTTAGCGAATGGCGCCACCTTCGAAGGAAATATTATTCCGACGCCCTGGGAAGCGAGGGGCGTAAACAACCTGGAGCGATACCTGCAAAACGGTCTGCTGAGCACCAATAACATTGCAGTGAGCGCTTCCGGAGAGAAGTATGACATCCGGGTTTCCACAACGTTTACCTACCAGAAAGGTAACGTGCCTAATACGCAACTCAACTCCAACTTCTTTAACATTACCACGGGTTATGACATTTCTCCCAAGATTCGTTTTGATGCAGGGTTAAATTACAACAAACAGTATTCCGAGAATTTTCCTGATGTGGTATATGGGCCGAACAGTATGATATACAACATAATACTCTGGGCTGGTGCTGACTGGAGCATGGACGATATGCGCAACTACTGGCAGCCGGGCAAAGAAGGGCTCCAACAGATATATGCTGATTACACTAGGTACAACAATCCGTGGTTCATGGCCAACGAATGGCTTCGGAGTCATAATAAAACAGATATTTACGGCTTCTTTTCACTGGATTGGCAAATCACCCCGGATCTGGATGTGATGGCCAGAACTCAGATCAATACCTATGACATCTTCCGCTCAGAAAAATTTCCCTATTCCGCTACTACGTATGGCAGGGAGCAGGCTAAAGGTGATTACCGTGAAGATAAGCGCAATCTGTTTGAAAATAACACTGACTTATTGTTGACCTATAAAAAGGACTTGTCGTCGAGTTTCAACCTTCTCGGCTCACTTGGAGGACAGATTCGAACATTTGAATATAATTCGAGCTACACAAGCACTGACTATCTCAACGTGCCCGGGTTGTACACCTTCAATAATTCGTTGAATCCCATCAAGGCATCCAATTTCAGCGCTCCATTGTCGGTTTACAGTGTTTATGGCTTCGTTGATTTGGGATACCGCAACTTTCTGAATCTTTCCGTCACTGGACGATGGGATAAGAACTCCACCCTACCCCTGGCTAATAACTCCTATTTCTATCCATCAGCATCGCTGAGCACTGTATTGTCGGAGGTTATTGACATGCCCTTGTCTATATCGTTTTTCAAACTCCGTGCTTCATATGCCAAAGTAGGTGGAGGGCTCACCTCCTCATTTATAGGCCCGGTGCCATCTACTTCACTTACCGGCAACCCACTTGGGTACGGCTCTACTTACGAGTCACCGTATGGTGGGCCAAGTTACCAGAATTCGGCAGTTTACAGCACGCCATTGCTCTACAACAACCTACCAGCTGGGTATTATACCGATGCCATTACCAATCCAAACCTTGAACCTGAATTCAGTTCGTCGATCGAAGGCGGTATTGAATTAGCTTTCTTCCGAAACCGGCTTGGATTTGATGTAACCTATTTCAACAGTCTGGACGGGCCAAAAATTTATCAGTTGCCACTTTCAGAAACTTCAGGTTATACAACGGCCCTAGTAAACGGAATCGAGACACGTCGCACTGGCTGGGAAGTAACGCTTAATGGAAAAATATTCGAAAAGCCCAATAATGGGTTCAGGTGGGATATCACAGCCAACTGGTCCACTTATAAAGAGGTGCTGGAGGAGATATATCCTGGAGTAGAATCATTGCCTGCAAGCAGGTTCAATGGGAGTACAAATGGCTTTAACAGCTATTTGAAAGTTGGCGAGAGAGTTGACCGGTATTTTGCCACTGGTTTCTATAAAGATCCAGAAGGTAATCTTATCAATGACGCGACCGGTAAACCGATGCGAAATCCGATACCACAGTTCTTAGGCAACCTCAATCCAGACTGGAGCTGGGCATTCATCAATAAATTTGCCTATAGAAACTTCAGTATGATGGTACAAATCGACGGCCGAGTAGGTGGTTATATAGTGGATTATGTGCAAAGACAAACATTCAGGGGGGGGCGCCATATTGAAACCACGCAAGGTGATATGGGTGTGGCCAGGTATCAGGACTATCTGGGTGTACGAAGCTATGTCGGCCCGGGTGTGCAGATTGCAAGTGGCACCATGGAAACCGATCCTACTGGCAAGATCACCAATTATGACGAGTTGACTTTTGCACCGAATTCGACACCTGAATTTCTGCAGGATTGGATTAGCCGGTATTACCGTGATGAAGAGGCCAACCTTATTTCCAGAACTTATACAAAGCTTCGGGAGGTCACTATCGGATATTCACTGCCAAGCAAGTGGCTTGATAGGAGTTTTATTAATCAGGCTACTTTTTCACTTGTTGGCAGAAATTTGCTCTATTGGGCAGAAAAGAAGGATATCGACATAGATCAGTTTGGCGGATATGAGGGATATTCTGCACTACAATCGCCAACATTGCGTCGCTATGGATTTAATATCAATATCACATTCTAGGTTTAAAAGAAAATGACGATGAAAAAAGCATATAAATATCTGTTTGCTATGTCGCTACTCTGGTTTGTATCCGGATGTGCCGACTTCGAAGAACTTGAGATCAATGAAAATAAACCTGCCCAGGTGCCAGCTTCAATCGTTCTCAATGGCATATTGAACGACATCTATGAGCGGCCTTGGTCGCTGGAGCATCGATGGAACCAATACTGGAACTGCAACTATAACTATTACGGCAATCAGGAATACGCCTGGACCAGCGTAAGTCTGAATTTCTCTTCACTAAAAAATGTGATCAAGATGGAGGAAGAGGCTATTCGCGGCGGAGGCAAGGACGTAAATCCCTATTCGGCGCTGGGCAAATTTTTCAGAGCCTACTTCTATTTCAGAATGACACGTCAGGTTGGCGATTTACCATTAGATGAAGCGTTACAAGGGCTTGAAAATCCAGTACCGGTTTACGACAACCAAAAGGAGATTTTCATTCAGATATTGTCCTGGCTCGATGAAGCCAACAGTGATCTGGCTAACCTCATTCAGGAGAATGATCTCTCACTTACCGGTGATTTCATGATGAACAATGACCTTAGAAAATGGCAGAAAGTGGTGAATACTTTCAAACTTAGGGTACTCATCAATCTAAGTAAGAAGTCCAGCGACAGTGATTTGAAGGTCATCGAAAAATTCTCACAGGTAATCGCAAATCCGTCGGTTTACCCAGTCATGATCAGCCGCAATGATGACCTGCTATATACATATAATGGCACTACCAATATTTATCCGCTCCATCCGGGCAATCGCGGATTCGATAAGGGTCGGTACAATCATGCTGCCACCTACCTCAATAAATTGTCTGAACTTCATGATCCCAGGGTGTTTGTAGTGGCCAACCCAGCTATGAAAAAGATCAACGACGAGGGAATGTCGCCTGATGACTTCCGGGCATATATTGGAGCAAGCAGTGGCGAGAGTCTTGCTGACATGACCGTAAAGGCTGGTAATGATGAATATTCCTTTATTAACCAAAAACGTTATTACACAACTCTTACGGGACCCGAGCCGGGCCTGATTATCGGATTCGCTGAATTGAATTTCAATATCGCTGAGGCTATAAACAAGGGATGGATAACCGGCGATGCTACCCTTCACTATGAAAGAGGCATACGCGCCTCCATGGATTTTCATGGCATTTCAGAAGGTGTTGTGCTCAGTATCACGGAGCCCGATCAGGATGAACAGATCGGTACTTATACCGTTTCGCTTGCAGACTACTTCGCTCAGCCAGCGATTTCTTATGCCGGAAACAATGCTAATGGCCTTAACCAGATACTTATGCAGAAATACTTAGCGTTCTTTCAGAATTCCGGAAGGGAAGCCTATTTCAGCCATAAGCGCACCGGGGTCCCCGAGTTTCTTACAGGGGAAGGTACAGGTAGAAATCCGGCTGTGATTCCGAACAGGTTTCAATATCCATCAAATGAATCCCAGGTGAATCAAACAAACTATGCGGATGCACTGCAAAGGCAATTTGGAAATACGGACGATAGTGTTGACGATGTAGTGTGGTTCCTGAAAGACTAATCCATGACAATCAAACTGGGAATTGTACATCCCTAAAAGTACAATTGGCATTTCAGTGATAAGCTAAGGTTAGAATCTGGAAAACGCCTGTCAGCAACAACAGGCGTTTTTTCCCAATTCTTGTATTGTCTAAAAAGCAATGTTGGGAATTGTCGCCTTTGTTCTACAGGTTTTACCCGAATATTCATCAGATAAATCACATCTTGTATAATCTTTCCTGTTTCATGATTCAACTTATTACGCTGGCACCAGATATAGCTCAACCTGCCGCTTGTTTCCTAACTGCCGGACGTTAGGTTATTACTGTAATCATATTGTCACTGGGGAAACCACTCCTTCTTAACATTTTTCACTATTTTTTCAGGTGCTGGTTCCTGAACCTACCGATGTTCTTTTCTCCCCCCTTCAACAATCTTCCTTGACAGAAATACAAAGGAAAAAGAATTATAGATTAGGAAATAATTAAGAGGCACAACCAACTATGAGTAAAGTATTTTAACGTACCAGGTTTTTTTGAAATGCACCAGCCTGCTACACCTCCGTCAAATCCTGTATTTCTATCCGTTATTGCACTGAAAAACCAAACCTGATCTTGCGATAGGGAGTAACACATGTTCGGAGACCCGTAGTATTCCGGACGATGATCATGATCCCATCCTTGCAAGAAATTTTCGCCCCCTTTGCCCGGTTACTGATTTTCCGCAGCCCTCTTTGCAAGATGTGTTTTTTGGGCCAAAAAACATCTTGCCCCGAAAGATCGGGGAGATCCCGGCCTCGCAACTCGGCGGATGCTAAACAAAAAAGAACTGATCCATGAAGCAGGCAACTCCGTCATCGGAAAGGAAAAACAGGCAATTGAAATGCTATGTTACGACTGTGGCATTTGATCGCTTGAAAACGGAGTTTAATGATTCAGGATTCCGATCCTGGTCTGCTTATCTCCGGCGTCGGCTCACGGGAAAAGGCACCATAATCCAGCGTCCAAAGGAAGTTTTGGAAGCATTAGACCGGATTGGTAATGAGATCGGTCGCATTGGAAACAACATCAACCAGATGACGAAACTGGCCCACCTGATGGAAAAAGAAGGGAAATTAAGTGAGTCAACTATCCGGCGATTTGGCGAAGAACTGAACAACTACCAACATGCGCTGAAAGAGCTATCCCTGGCCTACAACAACCTTCTCACCCGTTTTGACGACTAAAAACGCCTAAACTCCATGGAAAGGCATAAAACACCGTCTGTTCGAAAAACGAATTACCTGATTCGAAAAACGAATTTCGAAATACCAAAGACGAGATACAGGAAACGAAAAACTGGATACAGGTTTCGAATGACAGATTTCGAATTACAGGATTCGCAACACAGAATTCGAAATACCAAAGGCAGAATTCGAAACACAGAAAACGAGCCACAGATTTTGAAAAGCAAAATTCGGGATACAAAAAACGAAAGACAGATTTCGAGAGATGAATTGCGAATCACATAACTCATAACTCATAATCCATAACCCCATTCCCATGATCGTCAAAATCCTATCCTCAGCCAGAAGCTTTGCCGGTGTGCAGTACAACGAGCGGAAGAACGATGCAGGCAAGAGTGAACTGCTGAAGGCAGCCAATTTCGATGCCCTTGGGAATAAAGCAGAAGTGAGCCGCATGGATTATATCCGGTACATGCAGGCAGTTTGTGCCCTGAACACGCGGGTGACGAACCGGCAGTTTCACGCAGTGATCTCTACGAAAGGCGTGGATTATCCCTTAGATAAACTGAAAGAGATCGGCGTATCCTTTCTGGAGAAAATGGGCTATGGGAAAAATCCCTATTTGATTTACCACCATGGCGATACGGCAAATACCCATATCCATCTCGTGTCCACCCGGGTCGATAAACAAGGTCAGAAGGTGGATGATACTTTTGAAAAGATCAGGTCACAGAAGGTGATGCAGGAGATACTGTCCCTGGATCCGGTGTATGAAGCGAAAACCACGATGGAGAAAGCAATGGGTTATCGCTTTTCCACGGAAGCTCAATTTCGCCTGCTGCTCGAACGCCAGGGGTATATCCTCAGGGAGAAAGAGGGGAAGATAGAGGTCATCCGGTATGGGGTAGTGCAGGGGTCGGTGGATAAGGCTGTGGTACAAGAGCGAATCAGGGAATTCAGCATCGATGAAAACAGGCGGGATCAGCTGAAAGCCTGGCTCTTGAAATATGCGGTTGGTAAATCCATGGACGAGGGGATCGAACTCATGAGAGAGAATTTTGGGGTAGAGTTAGTCTATCACCGGGCGAAAGGTCAGGAATATCCCTATGGCTATACCCTCATCGATCACAAGGATAAAGCTTTGTATAAGGGCTCACAGATCCTGGGGATTCGGGAACTTCTCCGGCAGGAGAACAAGGCGGTGGATGACATCCTGCAAAAAGCAACACAAAACAACTGGTCCGTTAAAGACCTGGAAAAAGCGCTGAGGGAGGCAGGATGGAAATTCCATAATAATGGAACAATCCAATCGGGTTCAGAGAAGCGGCAACTATCTCGGGAATTTATCATTGCATTACATTACCAGGAACGGAGACAGCTGGCCAATAGCTTCAATATCAGCGATCCGTCATGCAAGGCAGTATTGGCCGATTGGCTCCGTATACAGAAGGACGATATTCATCCAGCACTCCTCCATCAAAAGGATATGGAGGCTCATAAGGCTGTTCTGAACTACCTGGAACAGACCGGTAAATGGGAAGAAGGGTTGCTTCACTTCCAGTATACACTCCTCAGACATGACAGCCAAATCTACCTGCTCTCTGTCACAGAACCGGCTCTGATAAACACCAACAAGCTGATGGGCAGGTCGCTGTCCTATCCTGAAAACAGCGTTCTGACGGTCCGGAACAAGGAGGAAGAACACCCCGATCTACATACAGCCAGAGGGTTTGGGGTGAATACGCTGCAGACATTTCTTCAGATCCTGGCCGATTCTCAAAGGAATACCACAAACGATCAACATAAACGAAAATCACTTAAACGATAAAACCTATGAACGTACTCTTCGGAAACCAAAAAGGCGGAGTGGGAAAATCCACGCTCTGCATTCTCCTGGCTAATTACCTCTCCCTTGTCCACAAAAAGGAATGCCTGATCCTCGACCTGGACTTTCAGAGCAGCATCCGCTGGCTCTGGGAAAAGGACAGGGCCAACTATGACAACACGCCGCTCTATGAAGTTCTGGTCATTGAATTGGAGAAATTCAATGAAGTAAAAGAACAAATCACCAACGTCAACGGGCATGTATTGATCGACCTGCCAGGCAAGATGGATGACAATCAGCTGATACCGGTATACCAGTCTGCCGACCTGGTCATCTGCCCCTTTGCCTATGATAAGATCACCTTTGAGTCCACGGTGACTTTTGCCCAGGTGGTAAAACACTTGAATAAACAGGCAACCATTGCCTTCATCCCAAATCGTCTGAAAGCGGGAGTGCGCTATGAGATCAAAGAACAGGTGAATAAGATCCTTGGAAGATTTGGAGAAGTCATGCCGGAACTGGCGGACCGGGTGGCATACCAGCGGCTGGATACGGTATCTATTCCCGAAGAAGTGGCGGAAGCGCTCAATCAATCCTTTGAGCCCCTTTATGAAAAATATCTTAAACGACCATCGTGACCATGGACAAACTCGACATCAAATCGCTGACGATGGCGCTGAAAAATACCACTTCAGAAATCAGGGAACAGCCAAAACCGGTACCAGCACAGGAAAAAGCGATTAACAAGAAAGCACACCCCCTGATGGATATCATTAAAGAGACGAATGACAGAAGGGACTTCAATACCGAGGCGTGCGTTTACCTCGATACAGAGGTTCATGAGGTGTTAAGTCAACTGAAGTCACGAACCGGTTTGAGGATTGGGAACCTGATGTCCAGGTTGGCTGAAGAATTCATCAGAGAACACCAGGATGAAATCATAAGGGCCTTAAAACCCAGATCAAACCGCTATACGAATGCTACATAACCAAAAATACAAAGAACACAGGGCTTGACTTTTAGCAATACAGGGATTATATTTCAAATTATAGCCCTGATAATCAGCGATATACTAACAAAATCAGCTAAATGGCGACAAATAAAATTGGGAGCAGGAAAAAGGAAAGTCGTCCATCGAATCAGGGTAGTGCACGAGGAAAATAATATCAAAAAATATAGAACATGATTCTTTCCATAAACCTGATGCTGTCCATATTGATTTTCCTTCAGCTGTTTTTCATGGTCCTGTTGATCGCGATCACCGCAGGTAAGAAACCAACTGCCAGGCTTAATACTGGTAACAATGAAAAGCCGTCTGAAATACAGACGCCTGAACAGTTGGTACTTAATTGTAAGAAATACGCCCTATCAACCCGCGAGGTAGAAATCCTCCTGTTGCTCCGGGAAGGTCTGCCCTACAAACTGATTGGAACCAAATTGCATATCTCCCAGCGCACCGTGTCATCGCATGTCGCCAATATGTTTGAAAAGGTCAATGTCACCAATAAAATGGAGTTGGTGAATAAAATGTTGTAGACTGCATTGCTCCCGATGGAAAATAAATAATTGTGCACAAGGATAATTCCAATATGGACATTATGACAATCAATCGAGTATTTTAGATTCACACATTTTTTTAAAATTTTCGATGCTTATTCGAAAATTTTGACTTAGCATCCTCTTATAACCGGCAGTTAGGAAGCCTAAAATACCATTAAACGGGTTCACGTGTAATTCAAATTCCAACATAGTTCGGGCTGTGTCGAGTCGGTCTGCGATGAAATAAAAGTCAACCCCATGAGCATATCTAGGCTTGATCAGTTTTTCGCCATAAACCCATTTGCCAGCGCCGAAATGGTTGGTAATACTTTGGAACCTAAGACGGCTCCTACCTCCAACAATACATGTATGCACTGTACCAACCCGATTGACCTGACTGCTATCGTATTCTACATCCTTAAGGTCTTTGAACCACCGTTTTTTCATACCTAAATCCGTAAGATAGGACTGTACCAGGTTTACAGGAGCTTCTATTTCAAGCGAATACCTAAAAGGATTTTCCGTTTTTTGTGGAATATCTACGTGTTCAACCAAAGGTACTTTTGCCAGTAAAGAGTTGAGTAAGAAATACCCATAATTGATGCTCATGGTTTTATTGTAAACATCTGCACCTATTATAACCTTTGCCCAATCATTATTATCTTTGTTTATTTTAGATTCATTCAGAATTCCATCAGTAATCAGCAGATATTCGCGAGCCGGAACGGAGTTTTTTAATAGTTTGTGCGCGATCACCACGTCCTTTCCGTGTAGTTTTTTGAGGTTTCCTACGTCGATGGTGGCTACGTCGCCGCTATGCGCTATAAACTTCAATGACAACGAAGAAGCTGAACTGCATGCTCCGCATTGGCAGATTCGCAAAGTTTCATATTTCCGCAAGTGGTGATGGAAGTCGATAAACATCGTTTTTGTCTGACGTAAAATGTCGTCTACCTGTGGGACTTTCATTTTATGGAATAATATGGCATCACCTTCGATTTCAATAACCTTCATGTCAAGAATATTGGACTTGATGATTAAATTGAGCAATTCTGATATGATATGCCGGCTATGTTCGATTTCAGTATCATAAACAAAATCAGAAAATCCGGAAATGTCCGGGATAAAAATGAAGGATTGGTCTTGTTTTGGAGTAGTGCTCATAATTTTTTATATGTGTTTCGATACAAATTAATAGTTCGTTTTCTCAATTCGGCCAGGTTAAGATTAGTAGATTGTCAGCCTTCAAGGTTATATCAGAAGAAACTTTTCATCAATTATTTAAACCGATAATTAAGATATAAACCTGTGCTTCCGTACTGATAAGAAGGCGCAATGCTCAAATGTTGATCATGTTCCTTTTTCTTATGCCATTCAGGTATCAACACGCCTGTTACCGCCCCGATGGCATAGCCCGTTATGACATCCGTCGGAAAGTGCCGGCCACTTTTCACCCTCAGATACCCTGTGGTTGCCGGTATCGCCGCTGAAAACGTCCACATGGCAACTTTCAGCCCTGGCTTCATATTGGGATGGTAGTCGTGCACTACCTTGGCCATAAAAAACGACATCGAGGCAGTGAAAGAGGTATGGCCCGAATAGAAGGATTGCCGGCTGGTGCTGTTTGTACGCTCCGAGAACGAGACATTTTCATTATAGACAAACGGACGCGTCCTATTCGATAGATTTTTTACTGCATTATTGAGACCGAAGCTTATGGCGCTGACTTCCAGACTCAACACCAGCAGCGACCCAAAATCGCTCCTGGTGTGGTGATTGGCCAGAAAAAATGCCGGAAGAACCAGGACGCCTGCAAGAAGCACATCACTGGTGTGTTGCGCCTGGGTATTCCAGTAATATGTTGCAGGTCGATCAAATGCGTTGACATCCTGCCGGTTCAACGCATTCAACTCTGCCTCTGTGAAAGGTACGGTATTGTTAGACGATTGTAACCATTGCCCCATACCCACAACTCCCGCACCGGCGAGTAAAAATGGCCATTCGCTTTTAAAACCTAATCGGTAAGGATTTTTATTGTTGTGAATGCCGTCGATGCAGATATTGCACGTTTCGTGTTTATGGTTTTCCTGGGAAAAGCCATTTAGTTGCACGAAGAATATAATTGTGAAGAGGATAACTTGCTTAAAATATTTCATGATACTTCTTTAGAATAAAAATCCGAACACAAGAGTAAACAGGTTTTGTTCTGGTGAAATGA
>JBGSYX010000058.1:0-41546 GCA_041750735.1 Cyclobacteriaceae bacterium | reverse complement strand
TTTATAATCTTCTTCTGACTGGTCTAATAGTGACTTATAATGCTGCGAGGTCATTGGTTTCATCCGTGATTCATAGGATTCTGCAACAGCTTTCTTTTTCAGGTTTTCCAATTCGTCCAATAATGATTTATCCTGTATTCCGGCCAACCATTCAATCAATTCAACTTTCTTTACAGCAATATTCATAGTCAATTCAACTGGTTTGTCAGTAAAAATAACGTTTTCAAATGGAATTTGATTAACGTTTAAGTTTAACTTTTAGATCTTTCCTCTGTCCCAAGCCAGCCATTCATGATTTATGCCGATTGATTTCCGGATCGAAGCTCCTATGATACGGGTTTCGACATTGAAAATTTCGAAAAGCAGGTGACGGTGCATTAAGCCATATACTTTGACTATAGCGGAGGGAATGCCGCCACAAGCAAACTTGCGGCTGAAGGGAAAAGTGGGTAGATTTAACTATTCTTTAACCAAAATTTTTATGTTATGTCTGATGTAATAAACCAATTAGGGTATATGGAGTATATCCTGATCACAATGATTATAATTCCATTCATACTCTTTTTGTGGGCGTTCATTAATTGCCTAAAGGGGAAATTCGAGGGAAATAATAAAATAATCTGGATACTTGCTATTCTTTTCGCACCGTTTGTAGGTTCGGTTCTTTACCTTGTTATAGGACGAAAGCAGCGGTTTTTTAATACACTTTCATACTCGCGTAAAAGTTAATTCGTCCGAGTATTTTCAGTCCGAGCAGCCTGTCCTGAGCAAGGCGAAGGATAGTCGAGGACTGTTTTCTCCGTGAGCCAGGTTTCGCCTCCCTGACTGACGTCAGGCAGGCGCTCAACCTGACAAGAGCACGGTTAAAAGTCCTTCTTGTTCCCTTTACGAACGATGAGCCACATCGGTAAAACGGCCCAAACGGAAAGCGCCATCAGAGAAATTGCCATGCCGGTGCCACCACCGAAAAATTTGTTGAATACCGCACCGGTGTAGCCCATCAACACGGAGATATCCAACTTGAGGATTAACAATATGCGGCCCAGGTCTATCGGGTTGAAAAGCGAGAAGGCGATGGCGAATTTCTCTGTCGGATAATCCTGCAACAGCAGCAGCGACATCAGGAAAATTCCATCATAAATAAAAGCCATAAATAGCCAGATGAGAATCGCCAGGCCAAATCCTTTCAGCCGGTTCTCATGGATCAGGGCAATAAAAAAGGCAATGCCGGTGAAGATGAAGGTGAGGAAAATGCCGGTAATGAGGAGGATAAACAAATTCATAAGGTGTGCTGAACCGAAAACTCCGTAAATCACAAATGGCAACGCTATCCCGATAAGTAAACTAATAGAGAGCGACAGGCTGATGCCCAGAAATAGTCCGAGGAAGATCTTATATCGCGGCACCGGTTGTGCCAGCAGCAACTCGATGAACTCCCGCGAATTGTAAAAGTTCATCACGCCAAATATGGTACCGATGAGCGGTGTGAGAATGAACGTAATGTTCATCAGGCTCACGATGGCCCGCGACACATCGTTGCTCATGTAGAGCAACACCATCCCTGTGATGAAGTAAAACAGGAAATAGATGATACTCCAGCGACTGCGGATGAGGTCTGAGAAACTGTACTTGAGTATTTTATCCATTTTCCTTTTCCAAAATTTTTGCAATTGCCCGCTCCAGTGTTTCTTCCTCCTGGGTAGCCATCAACTCCTGGTGTGTTCCACGGAAATACACTTTTCCTTCCAGCAAAAACACAAGCTCATTAGCGATTTCTTCTACGAGGTTCATAATGTGAGTTGTAATCAAAAATGACTTACCCTGCTGCTTCCTTGCCAGAATCAATTCCTTGGTGCGGATAAGAGCTATGGGATCCAGTCCGCTGGTTGGTTCATCGAGGATGTACACCGGACAATCGAACATGAAGGTGAGCGTGAGATTTACCTTCTGGCGTGTGCCGCCGGACAGCTGGCGGAGCTTCTTATTCAGGCTGTCATTAAGGTTGAAAAGGCTGATCAGTTCATCCGTATTTCCCTTCATTCCCCGCACATCTTCAATAAGGCTGATCAGTTCCCTCACTTTCAGGTTTTCGGGAAACCGGGCGATTTGTGGTAAATACCCAATTTGTCGTCTGTAATCCCACTGGTTTTTTATCGATTTTCCATCAAACAGTATCGACCCGGCATCGGGCAATACCAATCCGAGAATCGATTTGATCATCGTGGTTTTTCCGGAACCATTCGGGCCGAGGACGGCGGTGATCGTACCTGGAGTTAAGGACAAGTCAAATCCCTTCAGCACCGCCAGCTTTCCAAAACTCTTCCTTATCCCCTGTATTTCAATCATAAATAATCTGTTTCATAAATGGCTGTTCATCCATCAGCGATTGTGGTGTAAAGATCGGCGTCACTTTTTCGGCGATATTGAGCATATCGATAAAAAAGCTCCGCATTAATATGATGGATTCCGGTACTTTCCCTATCAGGTATGAAAATAACTTCACGGGCCGGTGCGGTACGTCTCCCACACCATCCTTATCCAGGTCATAGCCGGTGTACTGGTCCCAGTAGTTATGGTGGTAATTGTTGGTGCTTTGGGCGCTGTTGGTGATGAGGTCGAAACTGTTTCCTATGAAATTATTATGCGCAAACTCATTGTCCATGCTGTTGGCGAAGATGTTCATGGCCCAGCCGTTGTTTTTGAATTCGTTGTTGAGGATTTTCAGCCTGTTACAGCCATCTGAAAACAGTCCGACTGTGTTATTGGTAAATTTATTGCCGGATAGTTCGCCGTCACGGATATCTTTGAACAACAGGCCATAACTGGTAGTGCCCCAGTTATCCAGGAACTGGTTATTTTTCATAATTATGTGATCAGAATACATTACGGCCACGCCGGTGCCGTTGTCACGGAATGTGTTGCCGATATAATCATCCTTATTGGAAAACATAAAATGCAATCCGTACCGCACGTTTCCATAGCTGTTGTTATTGATGATTTTGCTGTCTTCCACGAATTCGAAGTAGATCCCGTCGCGATGACCAGTGACCTCATTGCCTTTGATCAGCACATTGGAGCAATACCATAGGTGGATGCCATTGCCGGAATTCACCTCGTTGGTGGCTTTCCCTTTGATTACATTGTTTTGTACAGTACTGTATGTCGCTTTTTTCAGGTAAATGCCGAAATACGCGTCGAGCAGTGTATTTCCTTCGATGGTCGCATAGTCACTTTCTTCAACCCTTATTCCTGCCCAGTCCTGTGTGAACGAATAGCCCACATTTTGCATTAAAAACCCACGGATGGTTACGCTGTCAGAAAGTATTCTGAAGATCTCCCCTTTGTGACCGCCATCAATCACCGGCATATCAAGCCCAATGAGGGTAAGTGGTTTTAAGATTTCGATATCGCTTTCCGGATAGCTGCCGGCCTTTACGAAAATTGTGTCGTGAGGCAGTGCGTTGTTTATGGTTAATTGCAGAATTCCAGGCTTGGGCAAAACATGGATCGTCCGGCCTTCTGCTGTCGAAAACGCTGCAATCATTGTCAAGAAAACCAGGAATGTCCCTTTCATATACTAATGCGAACTATGGCCTTTGAATTGTTCGGTCAACTGGTCCCATGTGTAAATGTCCCCGCCATTTTTCTGCTGGTTTTTCAATGCTGCAGCGTTGTCGTAAAACGGGTTGATGTAGGCCCCCATAGGACTTGGCATATTTTCACTAACCAGGTACACCATCCCTTTGGCATCCGATAGCACGCCCGGCTTATCGAGTGTATTCGTAGCTAAAATCGCTATCATTGATTCCTCCTCACCTTGGGTGCCGATGAATTGGATCATACATTCTACGGCATCAAAGGAATAAGTCTTTCCCTTGCCGGTCACCAACTGGCATCCGAAGCGCTGATCTACTACCGACATGCGGCAGTGGCTGCATTTATCAGTTCCGTACTCGATGGGTTTAATGGCTGGCTTGCATGCCGTAATGGCGATGGTGGCCAGCCACAATATGCTGGATATTCGGTTCATGACTATATTTAATTATTTTTCCCTTTCAAAACAAATGCGCTGATGGCGCAAATCAGCGACACGGCAATAAATATAGCGCCGGTGTGCGGCCATGAAATAGCATTGAAATTCAAGAGCATTTTCGAGCCAATCAGCGGCGGCTGGTATGCCTGGCCGGGAATTTTTATTGGCGCATCAGCGGCCAGGTTATGGCCATAATCATATTCCCAGAGATAAAAATCGTATATACCCAATGCGCCGAGCACTACGATGAGAATAACCCATGCGAGCCAAAGCTTACGGTTGTTCAGGAAGCCGAAGACCAGCCCGAGAATGCTAATGCCGATAATGACTTTTGGGAAATATTTTAGCTCTGGTATCGATTCCGGTTCTATCATTTTCATACCCACATAATGGTTGAGAATATTGATATTCTGTAATGTGCCTCTGTCGGTACCGCCAAGCTTGTTAATCCAGATGTACATGGTGACACCATCGGGATACTGGGGCGCTTCCAGGGTAATACGCCAAATTGGCGAAAGAAACGTACCAAGCAGCGCAATGGCGCCCATGATAAAAATGATTCGGGGTAGATTTTGCATGTTAAAGAGAATTTTGAAAGGGGTAATAAAAATGAAGCACCACTATCTAGCGATAGTGATGCTTCTGTGATGGATAAACTCCACCATCAATCAACAAACAACACCATCAACTTTATATCATTCATGAACTTCACTTCCGAGCCCCCACTTAATTTTTGGGTTGCTGTTCTTTGCCGACACCCTGATATAACCCTGCATTTCCTGGTGTAGCGCTGAACAGAAATCCGTACAGTAATAAGGGTATACACCTTCGGAAAGTGGCTCCCATAACAAAGTTTCAGTTTGTCCGGGCATTATCAGCAACTCTGCATTTTGAGCGCCAGCTACAGCTAATCCATGAGGAACATCCCAGTCTTGTTCCAGGTTGGTGACGTGGAAGTACACTTTATCTCCTACTTTAATCCCTTCAATGTTATCTGGGGCAAAGTGGCTGCGGATCATCGTGGCATACACATGTACCTCATTGCCATCGCGGACTACCTTGGTATCGGCTTCCGTCAGGGTTTTATGAGCATGTTGGTTTTCCTCAAGCGGGAAATATTTTACCTGATTGTCTTTGATTACGGAAGCGAGGATTCCCTGCGCGTAGTGCGGTTCACCTGCTGTAGGGAAGTCCAGCAACAGCTCCATCTTATCGCCTGATATATCATATAGTTGGGCGGAATGTGCCAGTTCAGGACCGGTTGGCAGGTATCTGTCTTTAGTGATCTTATTCATGGCGATCATGTATTTGCCATCTTCCCATGGCTTCATTGATCCTCCTCCCGGTATGCTCAGGTGTCCGATAGAATAATATGCCGGTACCCTGTCCAGAACCTGAAATGTTTCCAGACTCCATTTTACAATTTCTGATGTGATGAAAAACGAGGTGTATCCGTTGCCGCGGCCGTCAAATTCGGTATGTAATGGGCCGAGGCCTCCTGATGACACTGTTCCCGCCAGAATGGACTCGAAATTCAATACTGGAATTCCATCAATAACTTCATCCACTTTGTTGGCCTCAATGGCTGCGATCATTTTTGAGAACGAGTGTACCGTCAGGTCAGCAGAAAGCTTTCCGCTTCCTACGATAAACTCGCCGGTCGGATTCACATCAACACCATGCGGTGATTTTGGAGTAGGAAGATAATACATCAAACCCGGGCACTCGGCTGGGATAAGTACTTTCACGCCTTTTTTCAGATCTGCCGTTGCAGTATGGGTTTTATCATCGTAATAATTATGATAGTATTCCGATGGCCACTCCTGGAATTTGCCTTGAGCAAGATACTCTTCAGCTTTTTTCCAGTTTACGGCCGCGATAAAATCCTTATCTCTCTGAGAAGCATTTTTCTCTTTCATTGTATGAGCCTGCTCCGAATTGTAGGTAGTGAAGAATGACCAGCCGTGCGATACTCCTTTGCCGGAAGAAGCCAAGTCGTAATCAAATCCGGGAACAAGTATCTGGAAAGCAATATCCATATTGCCGGGTTCCTGGCCACCCTTAATGAAAGTGATTGTTCCTTTGAAATTTTCTTTGTAAGAATCGAGAGGAACATCTTTTTGAGGAATGGGGATACTGAAACGTGTTGAAGAAACTAAATATTCGGAGTTCTGAGTCAGGTAGGGAGAGGCATGGCTACCCGCCGCATTTGGTATCTGAACGATTTCGGTAGTTTCGAATGTCTTCAGGTCAATACGCGCGATCCTGGGAGTATTATTACCATTGATGAAAAGAAATTTCCCGTCATGAACTCCATTAGTTTGCGAAAGTTTCGGGTGATGTGAATCATCCCATGGGATGAATCCAAAGGTGGTCATTAGCATCGGCTTGGTTTCTTCATTGAATCCATAGCCTTTTTCAGCATCAAGACTGAATACGGGGATGGTCTTCAATAAACGGCCAGATGGAAGGCCGTAAGCAGTTACCTGGCCACTGAATCCACCGGAGAAAAACTCATAATATGTATCGAATTCGCCGGGGGCTACATAAACTTTCTGCGCCGCACTGGAACTGCCTAAAGCGCCAACAGATTGCTGGCCGCTATTGCCACAGCCTGTATATAAAAACAGGGAACCGACAAGCGCGAGGCTAAAAAGGAGGTTTTTTGATTTCATAGTGGTTTCGTTTTTAAGTTGGGTGAATAAGTTGATTAATCAAGTGTTCTGAAATATTCGAGAACGGCTCTGGCATCATCCTGGGTAAGTCCCTGGTTTGCCATTACGGTGTTGTATTTTCCGAGCAATCCGCGCGCGATCGGGTCTTTCATAGCCATAGCTTCAGGATTGAGGATCATATTCATAATCCACTCAGGTGTGCGTCTTTTTAATACACCATGCGGGGCAGGGCCCACCTTATCTTCATTGGGCATATGGCATGCTGTGCATTTGAGTTTGTAAATTTCCTCGCCTTTTTTTGCCAGGACATCATCAAAATCGCCAAGTTCTACACTGGTGATTGGTCCGAGACCTTTCTGATTTTGCCAGTCGGCGACAGCTTCTTCGTAGGTGAGCGGTTTTGCCATTGGCGGTGGAGCGAATTTACCTTTTGACTCGCCGGAACTTCCGCCACAGGCGCTCATTAAAGCAATAGCTGCTATGGCAAATGAAATTATGAGTTTTGAATTCATCATTGTAATGTTGTTTTTAATTGGTCTTAAATTTTGATGTGAATTTAGACGAGCCATACCACGGACGTTTATGATTTGAATCATATCGACCTGGAAAGGCTGAAATTGATGGGTTTTAGGCCCTTTTTTGAAGTATTATCTGAGAAAAATCTTGTGTTGGATGATGTTCAACCTTCCATCCTGTTGCAGCTTTTTCACGGTGCGGATCACGGTTTCCACGCGAAGGCCAGTCATGTCGGCAATTTCCTGGCGGGTGTAGGGTACGCAAAAGTTGGGCTTGCCCTTGTGTTCTGAGTTGTCGCGGAGGTATTTAAGGAGAGTAATGATAATGTGGTCGGGGCAGTAGGAGGAGATTTCCTTGAGAAGGATGGATTTATACCGCAATTTATTGGCCAGTAAGGAGGTAAACTTCTTATGGATATCAGCGTGTTTGTTTAAAATCTCAAAAAACACAGCTTTCGGAATCCGGGCCAATTCTGTTTTTTCGGTAGCAATGGCGTTATTGGGATAGGGAAAATCACCGAGAATAGCCGGCTCGCCAAAACTCTGCCCTGCCTTGAAAATTCCCTGGATAAATTCCTGCCCGTCATCACTGAAACTGGACATCTTCACCGAGCCTGAGATCACCTGGTAGTAAAACAGGGCCGGATCATCCTCCAGAAAAACATATTCATCTTTCTGAATTTCATAAAAGTGCGCCTTATACTCTGTAAGAATTTCTTTCGGGATGATCATCCAGGACTGTCAGGTTTTGTATTGGCAAAGTTAGGATAAATATGAAAACCGCCATAATCGGAGGGATGGACCTCACTTTTTGGCTAATTCCAGGGTACGAACCACTTTCCCAAATAGCACATTGTTTTCGAGGTAGATATGGAAATGCATGTCCATTTCGAAGTTTATAAGCTCTTTGAAAAGTATCTTAAACCCAGGGCTGCTGTCTTCCGGGGCTACGTAGTTATTACAAAAGTTTCGGAGGGATTTCAGGGAAGTTCCGGTAAGTACGTGATCTTCTTCCATCCAACTGATGGAATCGGAAAACGCGTCAGGAGCAATAGTACTCGCGCTGTAAATGGATGCTTCGAGGTTTTTAAAAGAGGGAAAAACTATTTCTTCTTCATCACGCATATGTTCCAGCAATTCAGTGCGAAATTCTGCAAATCGCTCGCGGATCATGGGCAATTGCGGGTGGGTGGCAGAATGGGCCTGAGTCAGGTTATCGATCAGGCTTTCAATCTCCGGCATCACTTCGGCTACGTAGGCATGATGGTTATTGATGATATAATCGATCGTAAAGGAAATCGACCAGTAGTTTGTCCGCAGCTGTGATGGATCAGGATGATCTGAATTTCTTATTTCTTCATAAATCTCTTTGGCATTTGGATAAACCTCACTAAGTTTTTTAAAACCATATTTATAATATGGCAATCCATGTATCTCGAAAATCCCGACGGCATGTGGAAACTGCCTGATAATTTCAAGGATGGTAAGGTTCAGTGATTCTACTTTATGGATGGATGTTTTCCACAATTCCGGCCCATCCTGCAACACAACCCATTCAAAGAATCCGGCGTGTTCCTGGAGAAAAAGTTTGTTCAACGGCGCCAGACTATGATCGCTGAGAATGAGGAGTTGCTGACCATCGGTAAGTTGACCATAGAGACTAAAGACGGTTTTCTTTCTGAACCGTTTATCAATTTCTCTCACATCGAGTATTATATCATCCTTAGTCATAGCAATGAATTAATTTAAATGACGAAGGTACCACGATCCGGTTGTTGTGTTTATGACCCACGTCATAACGCTCAATAATTTCAGTAGCTGACAGGGGCCCCCTTTATCCTCAATATTTTTATGGGATCAAGACTCAAAAAAACAAATTTTTACCTGTCACCAGCCACCTTCGCACTAAACTTTCGTTTACTTTTATATGTAAATAATCAACTAACTCTAAACTTTTTAATTTTATGAAAGGTGAAACATCAAAATTTCTGATTGGATTTACGATAGGCGCTATTGGAGGCCTTTTGGCCGGTGTACTGTTAGCGCCGGATAGCGGAAAAGCGACGCGAAAAAAAATCGTTGATAAAACCAGCAAAATCAAGCAGGACCTTGAAGACTTAGCTGCGGCGGCCAAAGAAAGTATCACTGATTCAGTAAATGAATACTGGCAGGACGCTAAACCGAAAAGCGCCAAATCATTCAAGCGCTGATTAATCATCGTTGAAGAGATTGCACGCCCCCGATCATCGGAAAGCGGAAATTTACTGATGAAAGTTAATAATTCGCCTTTATCCGCTTTCTCCATTCATCGGGTGTGTTACGAATCTGTTTTTTTTGAACTGTTTGTTAAGTGGCTCAGATTGTTTAAACCGCTGTCAAAACTAATTCGATTAGCGGTCTGCTACTGATTTATTGGCAATTTCCATGCAACGCACCAGTTTTTTTATTTCCAGGCTGAAATCGTTTTTTATAAGCCTCACTGACCAAACTCATATTGTCTTGGCTTTTCCCGACGATATTCAAGTGTTATACCGCAGTACAACCAATCACTCCGTTGGTCTATTTTATTGTTGATTATATGTGAAGTATGAAATGGCGTGAAGATGATTAACATGAATAATTGGATAAGGGATCTGATAAATGGTAATCAGCGGATGGCTATACCCATCATGACGCATCCCGGAATTGAGATGATCGGTAAAAAAGTCATCGACGCAGTGCAACATGGCGAAATTCATGCAACGGCTATAAAAAAGCTGAGCGAGGTCTACCCGCTCACCGCGACCACCATGATGATGGATCTGACTCTGGAAGCGGAGGCATTTGGATGTAAAATCGAATTTCAGGAGAATGATATGCCGCATATCAGGAGTACCGTGGTATCCAATGCCACAGAAGTGCAAAATCTCCATGTTCCCGACCTTGATGCCGGACGGATACAGGAATACCTGAAAGCGAACAGACTTGTGCTGGAAAGCATGAATGATTTACCAGTACTGGCCGGTACGATCGGGCCATTTTCACTTGCCGGTCGCCTATTGGATATGTCGGAGTTTATGATGATGTGTTATACTGATCCTGACACAGTGGAATTACTACTGGAGAAGTGCACTGAATTTATTCTGAAGTATTGCATCGAATTGAAAAAGAATGGTTCATCAGGTGTGATTATCGCTGAGCCGGCAGCAGGATTAGTTTCGAATGACGATTGCAAAAAATTCTCTTCTTATTACATCCGGAAAATTGTCGATGCGGTGCAAGATGATACATTCCTGGTAGTATTGCACAATTGTGGTAACCGCGGTCATTGCACGGATGCAATGCTTTCCAGTGGCGCTAATGCCTACCATTTTGGCAACACTATCGATATGGTACAAACTCTGGAATCTTGCCCGACTGATAAACTAATCATGGGCAATGTGGATCCTGTCGGCATTATGAAAATGTTACGTGCCGCGGATGTTAGAGCGTATGTGACACGATTATTACAGAATACATCCCGCTATGCAAATTTCGTTCTCTCCACAGGTTGTGACCTACCGCCGCATGTTCCCTTAGAGAATATTAGTGCGTTTTACCAGGCGCTGGCCGAGTTCAATCATAGCCAAAGTAAATTGAAATACAGACTGGTCTCAGGCTAACTCCTTTTCGGAGCATATCGCCACTCTCGCTTATTCCTGTTACTTCCGGCCCGAGTGCTAACAGCAGATGAGTTTCTGATTTGTGAAGAATTCCTTTGGGTCGATTTAGTTCTGTCGCCTTGTGAAACAGTCAGGTCGACACTGTACGGATGATCAGCGATAACGGGAATTTGCTGTTCGATCAGCTTTTGTATATCCTTCAGATAGTCCACTTCTTCATGATCGCAAAACGAAATCGCTATACCGCTTGCGTTGGCGCGGCCGGTTCGTCCTATACGGTGCACATAGGTTTCAGGAATATTGGGCAAATCATAATTGATAACATGGGATAACTCATCTATATCGATACCACGCGACGCGATATCTGTGGCCACCAACACATTCGTCCGGCCACTTTTAAAGTCACCAAGCGCTTGCTGCCTTGCTCCCTGGCTTTTGTTTCCGTGTATGGCATTCGCAATTATATCTGCTTTGGCCAGTTCTTTTACGATCTTGTTCGCGCCGTGTTTGGTTCGCGAAAAAACTATCGCTGAGCTAATACCATTGTTTTGCAAAAGATGAATAAGCAATTTGGGTTTAGCACTTTTACTCACGTAAAAAACCGATTGCTCTACCTTTTCTGCAGTAGTTTGCTCTGGATTGATGACGACTTTTTCCGGGTTTCCCAATATTTTCCCTGACAGTTCCACAATTTCCCTTGGCATCGTGGCCGAGAAAAAAAGTGATTGCCGTTGCGTTGGCAAGTGAGCAATGATCTTTTTAATATCATGGACGAAACCCATGTCGAGCATTCTGTCGGCTTCATCCAGAACAAAATATTTTATTGCTTTCAATGAAATGAAGCCTTGATTCATCAAATCCAGGAGTCGGCCAGGTGTGGCGATAAGTACATCGACACCATGTTGCAGTGCTTGTGTTTGGGCGCGTTGCTTCACACCACCAAAGATCACAGTATTTTTTATTCCGGTAAATCTGCCATAAACGGTAAAACTCTCAGCGATCTGAATTGCAAGTTCTCGCGTGGGCGTCACAATCAATGCCCTGATCTGATGCCGACCATTGTTCATTTGCCTGTCTAGAATGAGGTGCTGCAGGATGGGTATTGCAAATGCAGCTGTCTTTCCTGTACCTGTCTGAGCGCAACCGAGGAGGTCTTTTCCCCGCATTAAAATTGGTATGGCTTGTTCCTGGATTGGTGTTGGTTGTTCATAACCTTCGGCCTCAAGGGCTTTGATTATAGGGTCTATTACCCCTAACTCTTTAAAATTCATGTAGTATATTATGGATACAAAGGTAGGGGAAATGTTTGGATAAATAAGCTTTTTAACATTTCGACAGATATTAGAACCTTATTTTCAGCCTTTTACGTGATGGTTGTCATGACCATAGATTGAGAATACTGGAGGAATTTTAATGGATTTTAGTTGAACAGTCTTTTGCTCATTTAGCATATCGTTTCATTTTCAGTCAAAAAATGCCGGAATATCCATGCGTCATAAAACGCATCCCTGTGTATTTCTTACGCCTTTCTGAACAACTCAGAGCATCCATTTGTTGTTAGTAAACAAAAAATCATTAAGCCAACTATTACCATGGAAGAAAAAAAGATTATCGCCGTGCTCGGCTCAACGGGCGCGCAAGGTGGCGGACTCGCTTACGCTATTTTAAAAGATAAGAATAGCCCGTTTAAAGTTCGTGCGATCACCCGCAAAGTCGATTCCGATAAGGCCAAAACGCTTACCCAGGCAGGAGCTGAAGTCGTCTTCGCCGATCTGGATGACGTTGAAAGCCTTAAAAAGGCGTTCACGGGCGCTTATGGAGTTTTTGGCGTTACCAACTATTGGGAACACTTTTCGCCGGAAAGGGAAATAACCCAGGGTAGCAATATTGCCAAAGCTGCAAAGGCAGTAGGTGTGGAGCACGTGATCTGGTCATCATTTGAAGACACACGCGACAGGATACCACTGGATGATAACCGCATGCCAACCCTGATGGGTCACTATAAAGTACCGCATTTCGATTCGAAAGGTGAAGTGAATAGGGTTTTCGCTAACCTCGCTGTGCCGACCACTTATATGTTCACTTCATTTTACTGGGACAATTTCATTTATTTTGGCATGGGCCCAAAACCTGGTCAGGATGGTGTCTTAGCAATAACATTCCCAATGGGTAAGAAAAAATTGGCTGGTATAGCTGCCGCTGATATAGGCAAGTGTGCTTATGGGATTTTCAAAAAAGGGAAAAGCATGATCGGAAAAACGGTGGGAATTGCAGGAGAACATGTAAGCGGATCAGATATGGCAAATGCATTTACAAATGCATTGGGCAAAGAAGTGGTTTATAATGAAGTTCCGGCTAATGTTTATCGCAGTTTTGGGTTTCCTGGTGCCGATGATCTTGGAAACATGTTCCAGTACAAACACGATTTCAACGAAGATTACAATGGCTTCAGAAACGTTGAAAAAACAAGGGAACTGAACCCCGAGCTTCAATCTTTCGGGCAGTGGATGGCAGTAAACAAGGATAAAATTCCCAAGCAATAACCTTTACTCTGCGTCATTTCCGCACCAGCGATAATCTTGAAGTGTTATAAAACGAACGGCTAGTAAAATTCATTACTAGCCGTTCGTTTATCAAGTACCCAGAACAGGAGTCGAACCTGCACAACCTTGCGGTCACTGGTCCCTGAAACCAGCGCGTCTACCAATTCCGCCATCTGGGCATAAAAAAGGCAGCACAATATTATCACTAAAATACCCATTGACAAAAAAAGATTTCAAATTTTAGAGGCTTCTCTCTAAGTCCAGTATCTGACTGTTCTGGTGTTAGTGACTCCTCAGGAGGTTTCAGTTTTAAAGAACCTAATAGACTGACAGTTTTATTGCTTTTGCTTAAACTTTAACCTTTGATTTTAATGCGTTAGGTAAAGTACAATTATCTGATCAAAATGACGTTGGCGATGTTTCTCCACATATCACATCACGCCCACATGCCACAGGCAGTTGCGAGGCGATAATTGTAGAAGCTTTCCCGCGCCTGTCTTCGATCATCTCCAAAAAGTCGATTTAAAGTTGCTATGGAACAATACAAAATCATTTCGGTAAAGTTGCTCATTTCACAACGACAACTTTTTAAAAATCCTTTCCGGAATTAGTTTTATAATCATCATAATCAGCTCCCAAATAGAGGAAATGTATATGACATCTGAAGAACGGGTTCTCGCCCTGAATATTTTTTTGGCACAATATTGAGGGCTGACTGTTAACCATTCTGGAAGGATCATTCCCTTAGTCATTTTTGTATCTACATATCCGGGTTTAATAGTCAATACCTTAATTTTTGAGCTGTCCAAACTATTTCTTAAACCCTGCAAATATGTAGTAAAAGCGGCTTTGGCGCTACCATAGATAAAATTGGACTGTCTTCCGCGGTCTCCTGCAACCGATGACACTCCAATTATAATTTTGCCATTATTTTCCTTGAATGACCGGGCGATACAATTTAAAATGCTTACAGACCCTTTATAATTGACATCAATAATTTGTTCTGCTTCCCTAAAATCAGTCATTGCTACTAATTGCTGTCCCAAATAACCAAAAACACATATGGCTTCGTCAAGATCCTTATGCAAAGCGACCAACTTATGATGTGAAGTAAAATCGGTGGCGTCAAATAGAACTGTTTCCACTTTCACAGAATACCGAATCTCAATGTCTTTTTGTATATCACTCAATTTATCAGGATTTCTTCCAGCCAGCACAATGCTATGCCCATGATGTGCATATTCATGCGCGAGGCTAACTCCTATGTCTGATGTGCCGCCGAAGATGATTACTTTAGCCATAATCTGTTAATTATAATCTTTACCTGAGGAGCCTGTTTGTTTAAGATCATTAATTCTTCTAGCCTGGACACTGTCGAATTTTTGGTCGTAATATTCTGCTGAGTTTTTGCTATACCGCACCAGGTCATAATCAGAACAAAATGCATCCTTAGCCAAATAAATCCTTCCTTTATATTTTTTCACAATGACATCCAGAGCCTTCAACAGGGAATGGATCTGATCGTCAATTTTAAAATCGAGTGCCAACGTATAGCCTTCAATAGGGAAAGAGTTGACCGCATCAGGATCAGATTTCCCGAACTTCTTAAGTACACTTAGAAAAGATCCTTTACCTTCTGTATTGATACATTCCAACAACTCCTTTAATCCTTGAGCACTATGCTGCTGTGGAATTGCACATTGAAACTGGGTAAACCCATTCTTGCCGTAAATCCTGTTCCAATGATGAATCGCGTCCAATGGATAAAAAAATGCATCATAATCCTGAATCTTAGTCGTATACTTTTTGAATTGCTTATGATAAAAAAGGAAATTAAACGCCTTCACAGTAAAGGAATTTAAAACAAAGCCCGGGAAGAAAAAAGGGACATTTATTTTGGTCTTTTTCCTTATAGATAGATACTTTTCATTTCGCAGAAATTCATTTCTTAATAAATGCTCTCCACGCATCATTACCGACCGCCCCAGGTTGTTTCCTTTCGAAAGACAATCGATCCATGCTACTGAATACGTCCAGCTTTGCGATTCTTCAAAGAGCCGCATGATTTCATCAAGATTACGTGCCTTTATTGTCTCTACTTTTATATACGCGGTTTCAATTCTTCTTAACCTGATCCCGACTTCCAAAATAATTCCTGTCATACCCATCGCACCAAATGTCTCCCAAAAAAGTCCACTGTTTTCATATGGGCTACAATTTATTGTTTTGCCATCCCCTCGCAGTATTTTTAAAGAAGTAACGTGCTTTGATATGGAGCCATCCACATGATGATTTTTACCATGAACATTCGCAGCTACAGCTCCACCGATGGTTATGAATTTGGTGCCTGGTGTAACGGGCAAAAAAAAGCCTTGGGGTACAATGACATCCAATATTTCGGACAACAACACCCCGGACTGACAATTCAGCATACCCGCGGCCAGATCAAACCGGATGAATTTAGCATAATCAAGCATGGAGATTATATCATTATTCAACGACACATCACCATACGACCTTCCGTTACCCCTGCAAATATAGGTGTTGGGCTTTACTATGAGTTGCTTAAAATCCTCAATATGTGAGGGGTTGAAAATGGCAGCATCCACTTTAGGATAATTGCCCCAATTTGAAATCTTCATCTCTTGTGAGGTTGAATTAAAAAAATCCTCGAATTGATACCTTAAAAATACAGTATAATTGCAAATACCATCCCCCAAAAGAGAATAACAATTTGTAAAAACCTGTCCTTGAATAAAATCCTGATTGGGCTGGCAGAACGTTCAAAGACTATTGTTTGTTGTAAATAGCGCAACATACCCAATACCACCAATATACTCGTCAGATAGATGTGATCATTTCCCAGGCGATCAATTACCTCTTCTGAGATGGTATACATTATATAGGAAACAGTGGCAATCACTACCATGAAGGCCAGGGAGATATCGATAAACTGAAGATTGTAATGCCTGATTACCGATCTGTTATCAATACCAATTTTGAGTAAAACCAGGTCGTCACGTCGCTTGGCCAGAGCCAAAATCATCGATAAGAAAAATGTCATCAGTACCAACCATTTCGAAACTTCTACTTCGCCAATGTAGCCACCGCCATATATGCGCAATAAAAATCCTATTGATATGACGACCATATCGATGATGGGTATTCTCTTTAAGATCAATGTATAGGCCACATTAATGATAAGATAAATCAGTACAACCCATGTGAATTCAATCGGCAAAAAAATGGTGAGGAATAAACCTGACATCATTGAAGCAATAGAAAAGACAATAGCCGTCTTTTTAGTTATTGCACCTGATGTAATTGGCCGAAATTTCTTAGATGGATGCAGTTGATCTTCTTTGATGTCATTGAGATCATTATAAATATAAATGGAGGAAGCAATTAGAGAAAAGGATAGAAACCCGATGGATAAATCAACGAAGACCTTTATGTGGTCGATCTGGCCGGCAAAGAAAACAGGAATGAATATAAAGAGGTTTTTTACCCAGTGGTGTATCCGAAGCAATTGGATATATTTGATCATTGGGCTAAGATGCGATTTAAAATTTCATGAGAAATCATACCCGAACAATTTCTACTAGACATTTTCTTGACAACACATAATTCTAAATATCGGCAAAGTAGAGATATTGCATTCCAATTCAAATATAACTGGCGCGCTGATTTATTTTTAATGGATGTTTCACAAGTTCACCCCAACTGTTTTTAATGCAGAAATACATCAGCTCACTTGATGGTCTCCGAGGTTTTGGGATCATCTTTGTCGTCTTGTATCATCTCCTCAGACTCAAGGGTGCCAATCCTACATTGCTGGGATTTTCATGGATTTTCATTCAAATGTTTTTTGTGCAATCCGGATATTTAATCACCAAAATTCTCCTGCATAACAAGTCGTTGCCGTTAAAGGAGTATTTGAAAAGGTTCTATTGGAACAGGATTGTCAGAATTTTCCCTGTTTACTTCCTTTATCTCTTTATACTTGTCGGAATCTATCTGGCTTTCAACATCACCCCGGATTTTCCTTCCCGCGCGCCATATCTTTTTACCTATACTTACAATTTTACCAGGCTATTTGAAAACGCCGATTTTCATCCACTCTACGTACATTTGTGGTCGCTCGCGGTAGAAGAACAGTTTTACCTGGTCTGGCCATTTTTTTTCTATTTCTTAAGCTCCAGAAACATCAAAGTATTCATCATTTCCTTGCTCATCCTCTGCCCATTGGTGCGTTATGGGCTTGGTGAGTACTTGGTGAGTCATACCAATTTTGATGAAATGAGAATAGGAGAAGCGATTTACGGTTTTACCTTATCGCATTTTGATGCCTTTGCCATTGGCGGTTCGATTGCGATATTTCCCTTCCATTGGATAAAAACACGAATGAAAATCGTGTTTATCGTGTTTTCATTGGCGGGAGGTATTCTATTGTTCCTAAATCAATATAGAATCTCCGGAAATACTATCGACCTGGGTTGGACGAGTCTGGGCTTGCCTCTGGCCAACCTGCACAATTATCAGCATGTCTGGTCTTATACGTTGGTAAATGTGTTGTTTTTCCTGATGATTTTGGTGATTACCGAGAGTTCATATAGCGGCATATTCAACTTGGCGCCATTTGTTTCTATGGGCAAAGTCGTCTATGGTACCTACATATTTCATTTTGCCTTGCTATTGGTTTTGACCCGTGTAGCTGGCGGACTTTGGTTTCCATTGCTATTTATCATCAGTCTTGCGGGCGCTTATGCCATAGGCTTACTGAGTTATAACTTCTTCGAAAAAAGGTTTTTGAAGTATAAATATTGAAATGATTACTATATCAGGTTGTGCCGTATTAATCCGATATCTGTCATAATGATTTTCATTCAATAATATGGATAATCCGCCAATTGTATTACTTTTGTTTTTATAATTATGTTGATATTTAATTGCAATTAATCAAGATAACTCTTAGGTCATGCGCTGGAAACTAACATTGATCGTACTTATCCTTTCTTTAGGGGACACTTTTGGACAATTCACTAATACATATCCAGTTACCAGAAAACTTTCATGGGATACCACAATTGATTTTGATTCCTATCAATATGATGGAGGTTCTGGAAATATGTGGTTTAGGCTTATGGAGCCAAACGGATTTGAACAAGGTAATAATGGGGGCGCCAAATTTCCATTAATTGTTTTCTTTCACGGGGCAGGGGAAAAAGGCACTGACAATGACAAACAGTTGGTACATGGCGGGCAAATACATCGGGATGCTGTTAAGAACAATGTTTTTCCCGGGTTATTGCTATATCCACAAATCAGAACTACAGATGGCAATTGGTTTAGTACTGAACTTAATCGGGTAAGAGCCGTAATACAAAAATTAATTTCGGATTATGATGTTGACCCAACCAGAATATACATACACGGGCTTTCTATGGGAGGTGGCGGCACATGGAGATTTCTTGCAGCGAACCCATTGTTGGTGGCAACAGCTTATCCCATGGCTGATGCGGGTTATCTTGCTCCTGCTTTTCCTGTAACTGATCCAAAATACAAATACACGCCCTTGTGGTATTCACAGGGTGGAAAAGATGCCACCTCCTATGCATTACCCCAGCATGCAAATATTACAGTAAGCTCTTTCCGAAATACAGTGGGAGGGGAGATCAGGTATCTGTACTTCCCTGACCTCGGACACGGAGTGTGGAATGCAACCTATGCAAAATCTGATTTTTTCACCAATATGCTTTCCAAAAGCAAACTGTATATCGTTGCGGAGGGAGGCCAGACCAGTTTTTGTCAAGGCGCAACCATTAATGTAAGGTTGGGAATAACACCAGGCTTTCAAAGTTACGAGTGGAAGTACTCCCCGACACCAAACCCGGATTGGAATTCATTACCTGTCAGCGGCACAACAAATTCAATAGTTGCAACTGCCGTTGGTTATTATTCTGTAAGATTCAGGTATCTGAACCAAGACTTATGGGGTCCCTTCAAAAATACGTGGTCGACTTGGGCTACTCCGGTCTGGATCAACGATCAAAAAGAACTATCTCCCACTCCATCCATCAACTCAGGAGGTAAAAGTGTTAATCTCCCCGCACTGGATGGAAGTACCAGTGTAAGTTTGTATGCCGAAAATCCTGCGGATAACTACCAATGGTATAGGGGAGCTACTCCAACCGTAAAAACCAATCCTTATCCAAATATCAATCAGGCAGGTTCTTATACGTTGCAAACATGGACCAATGCCGGGCCAGCCACCTTCAATGATACTAAAAATACGTATATCGGTCATGAATCTGTGCCCGTTGAATATCGTCCTGCTCCGGTTGGTTGCCCCAGCTTACCATCCAATGCAATCGGGGTTAGTAATCCCAATGTAGCAGGTGTGCCCAATGCGCCAAATAACTTTTTCGTGACCACTATTGCTCCTGACAAAATAAAAATCACTTGGGATGATCAGGCAAACGATGAACTTGGTTTTGAAATATACAGGTCTCAATTACCGGGAGGACCATATACCTTGATTACCACACCAACAACTCCTGACACTGATATGGCAAACAATCCGCAGGGATATACCAGTATCGGTCTTACACCAAATACCACATACTATTATCGCATGAGGGCGGTGAACAACCGTGGTGGTTCGGCCTATACACCGGAGATGGCAGCTACAACTGATGCTGATACAACACCACCTACGCCACCAATTCTAAGTGTGATATCCACCAGTCATCTGTCCATTAGCCTTGCATGGGCCGGAGCCTCGGATAATGTTGGAATTAAGGAGTACCAGATATGGCGGAATGGTTCTCTTGCCGTAACCGTTCCCGGGGACCAAAGTAAATATACCATTACCTCAGGATTAACTCCTGAAACCTTTTATACCTTTTATATAGTGGCGGTGGATGTAGGTGATCTTGAGTCAATCAGAAGTAATATTGTTTCAGCAGCTACCATCAATACGGGACTGAATTATGAGTTTTACACCGTCAGTGGCATTTCATCGGTCGATCAGATTGTATCAAATGGTACACTGGTTAAGCAAGGGATTGTAGATAACTTTGATATATCGGTAAGGACACAAAACGATAATTTTGGATTTGTTTTCACTGGATATATTAATATTCCCGCTACCGGCTCATACACTTTTTACACGACAAGTGATGACGGGAGCAAATTATTTATCGATGATATACAACGGGTGAATAATGATGGACTACACGGAAGCCAGGAACGATCAAGTAGCGCATTCACCCTGTCCTCCGGCTGGCATGCAATTAGGGTATTGTTTTTTGAGGCAGGAGGAGGTGAAGTGTTAGAAGTCAGATGGCAGGGCCCGGGTATATCAAAAGCACTTATTCCGAGTAGTGCTTTCAAGAGTGCCACTAATCCTGCACCAACAAAACCAATGGGAGCCCCAGGCTTATCGGCCACAGCCATATCCGGTAGTCGAATTGACCTGGCCTGGACTGATAGTCCAACTGAAACTGAATATGAAATATTGCAGAGCACGAGCTATACCGGAGGCTATTCAGTCATTGCTATAAAAAACACAAATGCCACAAGTCACAGTGTTACCAATCTGCTACCGCTGACTCCTTATTTTTATAAAATAGTTAGTACCAATTCCAATGGAAGTTCGGGCATACTTAATTCTACCTATAAGGCTTTTCTCGATTTTGAAAATAATTTGAATGATGGTTCCCCAAATGCCATTACATCCAACATTTCATCAGGAAGTCCATCCTACAATACTGACGCTGCCCTTGGCACAAGATCCATCGTCTTTACAGGCACCGGACAATATATTGATTTAGACGCTGGCAATAACTTCATCCATAATGCCTTTACCCAAAGAACAGTTTCTTTTTGGTTTAAAATGGCGGGTACTACCGACAATCAAATCCTGTTTGATGAAGGTAGCTCCACCGATGGTTTCGGCATAAGATATTTCGGGGGTAAAATTCAGGGGGTTGTTCAAAATAATAATTCCCTTAAAACTATAAGCAGTACCACTAGTCCCGGCACAAGCAGCTGGATTCATGTCGTATTTATGTTTAATTCAGGGAAACTGGAATTGTATATTAATGGAGTTTTAGAAGCTTCTTCGACTGCGACTTATTCAAGTGTCAGGGCACATAGTGATGGTTCGGGTATTGGCGCCAGAAACGGTAGTACGGCGTTCGATTCTAACGGTAATGGATTCAATGGCAAGATCGATGGATTCTACATATATAATGGAGCATTAACAGCCGAAGAAATAAACGCACTATACAGTAAATCTATCGTTGCCTCTGCTACTACCTTAAATCCGGAACTGCCCCCGGCGGCACCCACGGCGCTAAATGCAACTCTGGGTGCAGGGCCTGTAATAAATTTAACCTGGACAGATAATGCCATTGCTCCCAATAATGAAACAGGTTATGAAGTTGAAAGATCCTTAAATGCTGGTGCATTTTCTTCTCTGGTTCTTTTAGGAGCCGATGTAACAACTTATACCGACAACACGGTATCTGGTAACAAAACGTATACTTACCGCGTTCGGGCATTAGGTGCGCAGCAAAATTCCGGATACTCAAATACTGCCACCCTAGCTATCCCGAATACACTACCTGTAATCTCACCGATTTCCAATAGGACCGTTGCCGTGGGTGGAATAATAACTTTTAATATAGACGCCACAGATGCAGATGGCGACGTAATAACATTGAGCCAGACAGGTATGCCCTCATTTGGTACATTCACCCAGGGTGGTGGTGTGGGTCAGTTTACCTTTGATGCAACAGGGCAACCTGTAGCTTCCTATCCCATATCAGTTGTAGCCTCAGATGGAGTGGGAACTTCCAATACCTCCTTTACCTTAAATGTAACAGCCACTAACAATAATCCGGTGCTAGATCCGATAAGCGTTTCACCCATGCCTGAAGGGGCTCTTCAGACTGTTAATATTTCAGCCACGGATAGTGATTCCCCAATAGTAACCTTCTCGGTTGAGAATCTGCCCACATTTGGTGTCCTAACAGTAACTGGCAACAAAACAGCACAAATCTTATTTTCTCCAGGGTTCGCTGATGCAGGAACCTATTCAAATATAAAGGTGATTGCGATGGATGATGCAGGTGGAAGAGGCGAGAGTTCATTTAATCTGACCGTTAACAATTTTGATCCAGCAGTAGCACCAACGTCTTTAATAGCAACAACGCAAGGCCCCTCGTCCATAAAATTGGATTGGACGGATAACTCTACCGATGAGACTGGTTTTAAAGTTTATAGATCATTGAATTCCAATGGTCCTTATTCTGAAATTACTACCCTTGGTGCAAATAGTTTGACATTTACAAATAATACCGGACTTACCAGCAATACAATCTATTACTATAAAGTTACTGCCTATAAGTCCACAGTTGAGTCAGAGTCCAACATTGCCTTTGCACAAACAGCCAACAACAATCCGGTTTTTAGTCCAACGGTACCCGATGTTTATGTGTTGGCTGGTACATCCAGGGAAATCAATATCAGTACAACGGATGTAGAAAATAATCCTCGTTCACTTTCAGGTAGCAATCTACCCGATTTTGTATCCATTCTTGATAATGGAAATGGCACCGGAAAACTACTTGTGGCTCCGACCATCACGGATATTGGGATATATAAGAATGTTAAAGTAAAGGTTATGGATTCTTATAATGGTGCCACCAGCGAATCCATTTTTATAACTGTTGGCGATCCTCAATATACACATGCCCTATACGTCAACTTTGGCAACAACCCCGGAGCAAGTGAACCGTGGAACAATACCTCAGGTCTCAATACACTGAATAATTTGGAATTTGCTGATGGATCTCCATCGACAATTTCCATGCAGAATGTCAGTGGTTGGGGAACTTCATCCGACACCGGTTTTAAGGAACCGGATAATGAGGGCATCTATGATAGTGCGGTTATCAAATCCAGTTGGAAAACAATCACAAGTACACCAGGGATTATCAGTTTTAGTGGGTTGACAAGCTCGTATTATAATATCACGATATTTGGTTCAGACAAAACTGTAACGACCACTACTTATACTATAAATTCAGTATCCCAAACCATCAACCCGCTCAACAACAACTCATCAGTTACAATAGGCTTCAATGGAATCGCACCAACTGGTAATCAAATACAGATAGATGTATTTAATAGTGGAAACATAGGTGTTATTAGTGCTATAATTTTAGAGGGCTACAATATTATTCCCGCTCCGACTAATTTTATAGCCTCAGGTATTGATATAAATACCATCGGTTTGTCATGGGAAGATAATTCCGGTAATGAAGATGCTTTTGAGATATGGCGAAGACAAATGCCAAATGGAACGATGGCTCCCTACGACATTAATGTTTCAGCAAATTCAGTGTCATTTAGCGATGGTGGTTTATCAGCACCAAATAACACATTTGAATACCAAGTGCGCGCAAGGGTTGGTGGTAATTATAGTGCGTTCACACCGGCTGTTGTTGCTTCTACACTCGATGCGCTGGTACAGGTTAATTTTGATGATAAAGCATCCCATAAGATTTTACCATCACTGTCGGACTGGAATACCACAGGTGTAGCTCCTCTTTCTGGTCTTAGCTGGAACGATCTTAAGAATGTGTTAGCCGCTGAGCCTACATCCATTGACCTTGTAAACGATTTATACGAAATAGGAGGCTCGGGGGCTGCCGGATTTTTACCAGGATTGTATCCGGACAGCGTACAACAAACTTTTTATTTCCTTGACAAAACGAATTCCAGTCAATGGCGATTATCTGGATTGAGCGACACCCAACTTTATGATATTAGCTTTTTCGGAAGCGTCACTAGTGGTGCATTAGCTTTTTTTACTGCAGAGGGAATTACGGACTTCGAAATTAATGGAAAAGTGCTTGTTCTCAATACTGAAGATAATGCTAATAAGATTGTCCAGTTTTCGAAGGTTGCCCCAAATGCCAACGGTGACATTGAGTTTTTTATAAGACCAAATGCAGAAGGCGCAGGAAATAACTATGCCGTTGTCAATGCCATGATTATAAAATCCTATCGTAATCCGGAGACACTGGACCAAAATGCTACTTTCTATACAGTAGCAGAATCGGATATCAGTGTGGCATCCAACTGGAATTCCAGCCCAAGTGGCGCAGGTACAGCTCTCACTGATTTTACCGGGGAAGGTGATCAGATGATCATTCAGTCGGATCAGGAATTGACAATAACAGCTAATGCACTAGCAATAAATGGCCTTAACACCTTTGTCAAAGTAACTGGTAATGCTAAAATTACAGTTGCCCCAGCCATCACCTCACTTTCATTCTTCGGTCTGGAAATTGACGAAAACGTAACCTTGCAAATAAGTGCATCTGCTCCTTTACAAATCAATGTAGGCAATGGTGGTATGGTTATTAATAACGGAGCAACACTAGATATAGGTACGAGTACATTGGTTGTGAACGGAAGCTCAGGTCTAAATACCAACAATCAGTTAGGTTCGATCGCTACAAATAAAGGTAACATTTCCATCAGTTCATCTTCGGCCCTGAGTTCTCATCTTGTATTGGATGAAAGCAATAATGAAGTAAATAATTTAACGGTCAATTTTACGGAAGCTGGCCAGCTTAACCTGGAAAGTACCATGGATCTGACAGGTATTTTAAAAATGCAGGCAGGAATACTGAATACTAAAGACAACCTGGTGATGGTGCACAATGTTACAGATCTGGCCTTGATTGATAAGGTTGAAGACGGTGCGTCTATTATTGGGCAGGTGGATTATCATCGCTATTGGGACAGGATTGGTTCATCAACAGCTTACGGTGCCTATCATTTTGGTGTACCTGTAAAAGATCAGACATTGATGGATTGGAACAGCGATTTTTATATACAAGGTACGAATTTTACATTCGGCAACTATTCCAATATCTCAGCTTTCGATGAAACATTGTTCAAATACAATGCTCTTAAAAATGGAACAGATGAGGTCACTCCCGGAAAGGGTTATTCCGTGTTTATTTTCGAACAGGAATTGTACGATGGTATAGTTACCTATAACAATATAGGAGAACCCGTGATCGGTGATGGTGAAGACGGAACAATGACGGCAGACGAGAAATTCAGTTTCCCATTGACATATACCGTACAGGCAACTCCTGACATTACGAAGCAAGGCTGGAACCTGATTGCTAATCCATATCCTTGTATCATAAATTTAGATGAGTTGGATTGGGCAGGTAGCTCAGGGGTGTTTAATACAGTTTATATCTATGATAGCAAGAATTTTGATTACATATCTTATGTTAATGGCGGACCTGGGAACACAAAAAACCTCTTGCTGCCTGGACAGGGATTTTTTGTGAAGGCACAGGCTGCTACTCCGGTTCTAAAAATATCTGAAAATGCCAAGGTTACTGATGAAAAAAATTCGGACCTAAGTGATCCTTCTGTATTTAGAACTGGTGAAATACAGGATGTTGTATCACTGGAATTAACTGATTTTAATGGAAAAAGCGACAGGACTTACTTGAAATTCCATGAAGAGGCTACTGAAGGAATTGATCTTAAGTATGACGCTCCATTATTTGGCAACAGGTTAATTTCTACAACTGAGTTGACAGGAATACAACAACTTTTCGTAAATGCCCTGCCAAAAAGCAAGCTAAAAGGTATTGTACCGTTAAACATTCTGACGAAAAAAGCCGGCAGTTACACCTTAAATATCGACGGAAACACCTATACAACCGGAGTACTCCTCTATGACAATTATCTAAATCTATATTCAAATATCGGATCAGAGGAATCTGTATACACCTTTCAAATAAATTCAGAGGTGGCGAGCTACCTCAACAGATTTGTATTGATCCTCCATCCGACACCAGAAATTGCGGCTATGGAACGAAAATCATTTAAGAATGAATTGGTGTCGCTTCCGCTTCACTCCAAAAACATTTCGGAGGTCTCTGATTTATCCATGGAGATTACCTGGAACCCATCGGAACTGGAGTTTGTTGGTCTCGACTCCATGAATACCTTATTATTAGAATCTGATTTCGACATCTCTCAAACCTCTGTTGGCTTACTAAAAGTGAATCGAAAGAATGAATATCAACCATTATCGGATTTGGTACAACTGTTCAACATTAAGTTCAAACCTTTGGTCGCCGGTGTAGAGTCGGAGATAAGCATTACCAACGCTGTGGCGCATATCAAAAACACTCATGAGTTCGATCTTTCTATCCTCACCAAAAATGGGACGATCAAGGTGTATGATGAAAAAATGCATCAAGGCATTGTATCCTATAAAGGGAAACGCTCCTTCAAGCATGGAAAACTTAAGTTGATGCCTGATGCCACTATTCTGGAAACGAATAGCACAGGTGAGTTTGAAATGTATTTGAAAGAAAATATCCAGTATTCGCTCCACCCCGAATCAACTGAATATAATGACTTTAGGTTGAACATTCATGACCTTGTTGGCCTGAACCGCCATCTCATTCATGTCAATGAATTCCAAAAAAGAATCGATTATCTTGCCGCAGATATCAGCGAAAATGGCATGGTTGAACAGAACGATAAGCAGGAGCTTCAGGATCTGATACTAACAAATATGGTAGGTGGAAATGAGCATACAAACCGGAAGTGGGTGTCATCTTTTCAGTCAGGTAGCAATGAAAGGCCATCTTCGGAAGCTGTATTACCAGTTAATAATGTATTTATGTTTGGTTATGAAAATCCGACACTTTATGTATCGGTTCTCGGCGATGTAAGTGACTATGAATACGATGGATTCGGCAGGGTAAATTCATACGATACCGCGATTGTACGGCTGCAACCTGATTTCACAGGAAGAAATGTGATATATACGGTGTCAATAAAAAGTTCTGAAGATTTGTCCGGATGTCAATTCGCTCTGAACTGGGATAGTGAGAAATATGGTCTTGAAAGTATTCAATCGTTCAGCAAGGGGCAAGGATATATGGTCAATGAACAAAAGGGCATTCTGGCACTTGTTTGGACCAGCGAGCTTGAAGGAACCTCTTTCGATGAATACATACCAACGCTGCAGTTGGAGTTGAGAAATATTGATGGCAAGTTCTCTCAGCAGCCTTTATCTTTAGATCAGACATCATTACCTCCTGTTTTTATCGATACCTATCTCAACGAAATTAAATATGCGATCAATGATGGTTTGAATTTGAAGCAAAATATTCAGCTCATTAAAAACTATCCGAATCCATTTACCAACGAAACCAATTTCGATTTCTTGTTAAATGAAAGTCAGGATATTACCGTCACAATTTATAATTCGATCGGCGAGATTGTAGAATCTGTAACTAAAAATTACAATGAGGGATTTAATAGATACACCTGGCAACCCAAAATAAATTGTGCTAAAGGAATTTATTTTTATAATTTCAGCGGCCAAAATGCCGAGGCAACTGGTAAGGTGATATTAAGGTAAGCTACATGAAATTTCTTATATCGGTTTTTATAGTAATTATTTTTGTGTCATTATTTGTCGTGGCACAGCCGTATAGAATACAGACTAATAATGGAATATTAGGAACAATAATTTCTCCTTGTCCACTACCTTCATTGTGTTTAGCTTGCGATGAAAGATGTAATACTAATGGTTGTGATTCTGAAGATTGTGCACAATGCAATCAAGATAATTGTAATGATATCCCAATCGATGGAGGCTTAGTATGGTTGCTTATTGCTGGTATTGGTTTAAAAATGGGGCATTTCGTCAACAGTAAACGATCAGGAAAACAAGGTCTGAAAGGATGATTAAGTTTAAAACCGATCCTGTCATCACGGTAGGATATTTTTTAATTATTGTATTTTGCATTCTACCATTTTTCATTGATCTGCCTTTCCGGCCTAATATCTATCTCTCCTGGGAGGGAGCCTATAGAATATCCAATGGCGAAATACCGTTCCGGGATTTTGGGATGCCTTTGGGCATTGGATTCTGGATTTTACCGGCTTCTTTTTTTGCCTTGTTTGGCCCTTACTTTAAAGTATTGGTATTGGTACAATCGATAGTCAATATCATCAGTATTTTTGTTGTCCGGGGGATACTGAAATCTTACAAACTCAGCGAATTCCAGATATTTATTTTGATACTGGTATTTTATTCGTCCATGGTCATGCCCAATTATTGGCCCTGGTACAACCATATGGCTGTATTTTATCAGCTCATCAGCGTCCACTTCTTGTTAAAAGGAATTCAAACTGAAATACGTAAATCTCAGTTGATAAACCTGGGCTTGTCAGCTGCTTTCGGAACATTAACACTTTTCACAAAGCAGGATATCGGTTTTTTGGCTTTGCTTACAAACCTGATCATTGTGCTTGTTTACTCCATAAATAGGAAAACATGGAGGCCGGTTATTTACTATTCAATCACAATTCTTATTGTTTCATTGATCAATATTTTACCATTCATTCAGTATGAATTCACCTATTGGTTTAATTATGGCCAATTCCCACACCACGCAAGACTTACGATAAAAGATCTTGCGTATGAATTTATAACCGAATCGCAATGGATCAAATTCTACTTACTGGTCATTTTTATCATCCTGGTGAGAAATGGCTATTTTAAATTTCCGCTCAATGAAAACCTGCCTAAAGTACTTTTGGTGTTCCTTACACTCGGCATTTTGGCTCAGGCTACTATTCAACAGTTTACATCTTTTAATCCACCCGATGGGAATATCTTTTTTCACGTTTTTGCGCTGGCCTTTATTTTATCAAACATCGATCTTCAAATTGACTTGAGTAAACGAATCATTTTTGTACCAGTAGTTTTATTGACCCTTACGTGGTGGTCCTTTAATTATTGGAAATATGCCAATAAGGTTTTGGACAAGATCTTGCCTTCAGAAAGTAAAAAAGATGAGTTTGTTCTTTCCAAGTATACATGGCTTGTAAGTACCGATACCATTAAGGCGCTACCTTACGAAATGTATCCATCGGATTTTGCCGTGTTGAAAGGCGTCACCATTCCCAAAGAAACAAATGAAGGCATTCATAAAATTAAAAACCTGGATATTGTTAAAGATAAAGGAGAGGACTTAAAGGTCCTCAATATGAGTGAGTTGACCTTTCTCCCTTATGTCCTAGGTTATAAAACCATAAAAGGAACAGACATACCGCTATGGCATCACTACCATGTAAGTTTCTTTGACCGGGAGATAGCTTTGTATTGCGCAAAAGTAACCGCACAGGAATTTGATTTAATCCTGTTTCAGGATGTCAACTATTCGAGAGATTATTTCCCTTCAATGGTCAAAAAATGTATAGAAGCTAGTTATACTAAAAAATTTACCATGAGAGGCCCCAAAGGTTTTTCAGGCGTTTACATCCATGTTTATACCAAAAATGATTAATTTTTATTGTCTGTTAGTTGTTTGATTTTACTTTCTCGCCATCGCGCAGGGAGAATTATAATCAACGCCAGTGGAATGGTGGTTAAAAGCGTAGCTAATTTCCAAGCTACTTTACTTTCAAACATTTCTTCATAAAGCCCATGAACAACGAAACCAATATAAAATGGAATAATCGTAAATAAAATGACAGTTTGAAAGGTGAATACGTAAAGAGAATGTCGTCCGAGCAATTGTAAAAATTGAACTTCACCAGCTTTTTTGAACCTGGTCGTGATAAAACCAATAAAGTAACACAAGGCCAGGAAATTTACAATTCGAAAAATTCCAAGTGTTTGCCTTTTATCTAAATATTCAGCATACGTAGCTGGTATAAAAGAGTATCCCGTCCATTTCAATAGGAAAAAACCAACTAACATTAATACCGATATAAACAAATAAAATTTGTTAGTAAAGGAAATGTTGAGCCTCTCCTGAAATTGAAGAATCCCTAAACAAAACCCCATAAAAAATAAGAACTGCCAACTTAATACCTCAAACTCACCTAATCTTGCAGGTATCCATTCATTCATTCTTAAATAAACCAGTTCAGTCAATCCAAATAAATTAATTAGCCAAAACAAAAAAGAGACTAAAAAAACAACTTTAACTCCATGATTGTTGGCAATCTTAATAGCAAGGGGAACAAGCAGCAGGAATATCACATACATTGGCAAGATATCCAGGTGATATATTTTGTATATAAAAGTCGCATTTAGTAATGCTGCCTGGAATAAATGATTGACAAAAAAAGTTGCTTTGCTTTGATAAAACTGTATTACAAAATCATTCCCGATAAATATAACAAGGCAAAAGGTAAGTAGGCATATGATATGATACTTATAAACCAGCCATGCTCTTTTGAAAGCCAATGATTTTATTTCCAAATATGAGGTTTGTTGAAAACGTTTGTAATAGACTAGACCAGAGACAATACCAGAAATGAAAACAAATCCTTCTGCGGCTGTAAAAAAACCGAATATTCTGACAATACTTAAATCTCCAAAATGATCGATAGTCATTAATAATAAACACAATCCACGCAATAAGTCCAGTCTAGTGTAGCGCATAAAAAGTGGAAATAAGTTTTTCGGAAAATATGGTTAATTTTAAAAATTAGTAATTGTAAGTAATATTAAGCTTTAAATTATTCAAATGAAAAATAGCAGGGTATACACCCTATTAAAAGATTTTTTTTTGATGCATATCGCACGGTTGTTGACTCCCAGAAATGATGAGCCTTTACCAGAAGAAATATTTTCAACTGACTTGCCTCATTTGAAAATATCTTATTGCACTACTTGTATGGGTAGGCTTAACCATTTGCAAAAAACATATTTAAAAAATATCCAGAACAACATTGATTATGATAATATTGAGTTTGTATTGATCAATTACAATTCAAATGATGGTTTGGATGAGTGGGTGCAAAAAAATCTCAGCAAATTAATTGGAAATGGAACCGTAAAATATTTTCTAACAAAAGATCCAACACATTTTCATATGGCAAAAGCAAAAAATCTTGCTCACAGGTTGGCAACAGGTCAGGTTTTGGTCAATCTGGATGCCGATAATTACCTTGGGAAGCACAATGCCTTTTATACGAATTATTTATATAGTAAAAAAGATAACTCGGATAAGGTTTATTGTTTTACAAAACCTGATTTCAGGTATTATGATACCACTGGCAGAATTGCTGTAAAAGCAGATTCATTTATGAAAATTGGGGGCTATAGAGAAGATCTATCAGCATATGGAGACGAAGATCTTGATCTTTTACGAAGACTCAAGTTGATTGGAAATATAACCGAACGTATAAAAATAACCAACTTCTTGAAAACAGTAAAACATTCTACATATATAAGACAAAAAAACCTCGGTGAATCAGTGACCATAAAAAGTATGCGAGAAAGAAACCGCAATATTCTACAGAATACTTCATCCACTTCCATAGTAGCAAATAAAGGTGGATTTCAACAATTCGTCGTGTATAAGAATTTCAATAGGACCCCATTGATCGTATAATTGGTGGCCTAGATAGAATATTTTCTATATGTTGATGAAATTTACCCAAATAGGCTTCAGGCCTGATCCACTCCAACCACAAATTTCGAATATTATATTGCAATTCAACAAAGTCATCATTAGTTAGTCCATTGTGAAAATCTAATAAAATTTGATCTATCTTATTAATATCTTTTTCATCGACCCATACGCAGTACTTTTTCCAGTCAATTATATCTTCCAAAGGTAAAACACAATCAGTATTAACAAAAATAGGAATACGGCCTGCAGACAAAGTTTCATAGAGTCTGAAAGAATAATTACCTGCACCTCTAACACATAAAATATAATCAGAACTGAACATATTTTCAATAAACTTAATATGATTTAATTCCCTAATTTGCTGGTTAGGTTGATTGATATAGCCACGAATCAAAACTGAAAAATCCGAAGTTATGTATCGATTTTTTCTCAGCCGTTCCAAACACATTTTTCGTAAGATCTGCCCCCTGTTCCATTCGTATTTCTTGACAAATGATAATTTGGTAAAGTCCAATAAAAAAGTAGTCAAATTGATGCCACCTCGGATTAAATCCATTGCATTTGGATAAAATGGTCTGGCAGAACCCCGGAAACCAACGATTGGTTTTTCTCCTTTATTACGGATACTTAAAATGCCCTTGTTATAACAGTTGGTGAAATCTTCCTTAGCTGAAGGAAGCGCAAATTCATTTTCTTTTCTCGTTGAACTATATAATGAAGTTCTGAAAATTAATGAGTTATCAACGTTAATGGATTTTTCTGAATCACTTAAATGAAAAATAATCGATTTTTTTTTGTAAAAATTCGATTTGATGATCAAGCGCTCTACCGCATCTTGAATTACATGCTTATTTCCCGGAATCAGTCCTTTTCTAAGGTATTGGTCATCAGAATATTCGTAAACCGCCTCCCAATGTGGGAATAATACATAATCACATTGATCAATATTGCTGACAAATTCAAAATCTTTGTTAAAATCAAAAAAATTAGGGTATATGGATTTTGGAATACTTTTTAAATCTGCGTAAATTTTTAACCCCGTGGCCTTCTCCATTTTCAAATTCTGATTTTATTTACCTAAAGCCCACATTCGGAAATTATAATGAAATTTTCTCCACAAAAATCAATCGTTCATGAATGCATTTAAGATTTTAAAAGTAACCAAATATCGGACATTTTAGATATCAGAGATTAAACCAATGAGGTATAAGACAAAGATACTTAAACCGATGTTGAATAGTAGGATTTTTATCTGATGGTTGAATGATTTTTTTATTGTGTAATTATCTGAATGTGGCAAGTACTATTTAATCCCCACACGCAAGACGGCAAAAGGAAAACGAAATAATTAACCCCTGGGGCACTCCATTTTCCATATCAGGGTTATTTTATTTGCTATCGAAATCACAATGTAGGTTGGGATATCAGCCTTTTTTAAGGAGGGTATGAGTGTCTAATTGGAAGAATTATTCTTTAAAAAGCATGTGTTTTTACGTTTTTTGTATCCTATTTGTATCCCTAAAATTAAAAAGCCTTGTAAATCAAATGATTAACAAGGCTTTTAAGTACCGAAGGTGGGAATCGAACCCACACTCCCGAGAGAACACGATTTTGAGTCGTGCGCGTCTACCAATTCCGCCACTTCGGCTGCTACAATTGTCATGGAATTTCGTTAAATCCCATACCCCTTTTCTACGGGGGCACAATAATATTTAAAAAGGCAGACTAAAAAAAGGCCGATATCAAAAAATAGCGAATTAAGTATTTCGTCAGATAAGTAAGTTCAACACCCAGGCAATTGCTCAATCTTTACTGACTTTATTTGTAATTTTGTTGACATATCGCTGCAATTAACGATGACTGCTTCCAGAATACTATTTAACAATAGCCGCCTGTTTGTCTTTTATGGGCTGTTGAATCTGTGTTTGCTCTTATTTCTCCTCACACTTATCATTTTTCTGTTTAACGAAATATACATTTTGTCCAGGACTGTCTTCGTTTTATTTATTGGCATTCAGACAGCTTTGGTATTCTTCATCAGGATACAATTTTTGTGCGTAACATGGAATGAGGATACTCAATTGATTGAATTTCTGTACAATAAAAAATATGGAATTCGCTGGCGCAAAAAGGCAACCAAAGTCACGCTGTCCTTAGTACAATTTGACGGGTACAGTATGAAAAGCAATAGCGCCGGATTAAAGACGCTTTCATTTTTTAAATTAGAGAATAAAGAGCGTTATGAACTCGGACCATTTCATATAGGTATTATCACTGCGAAAGAGCGAGTTACTCTGGAGGAAACATTTGGCGAGCCACTTTAGCTTCGCCAAAAATTTGGTTTTTTTATTGCCAATTCAGGAAAAATAATTCAACATTGACATAAAATCTTCCATAGCATTCAGTGGAAGCGCAATCATAAATTTTCCGGAATACTAAATACATTTTAAAATGATCACAAAAATGAAAGCACTCGCACACGTTTGCATAGCGGTATTAGTTATCTTTTTGATGATTTCGCCAATTTGCAAAGCACAAGGTGATGGATGGACAATGCTTTTCAATGGAAAGGACTTTACAGGATTTAAACAGTTGAACGGCCAGGCAACCTATACGGTAGAGGAAGGAGCAATGGTCGGGACCACCAAAATGAATACTCCGAATAGTTTTATGGCAACAGAGAGGACTTTTGGTGATTTTATCCTTGAAGTGGAACTACTTGTAGATCCAAGTATGAACAGCGGGATCCAGATACGAAGCCTGAGCAAACCTGATTATGAGGATGGTCGGGTGCATGGCTACCAGGTGGAAATTGACCCGGCGGAACGGGCATGGTCCGGAGGTATCTATGATGAAGCACGACGCGGCTGGCTCTATCCAATGGACATCAATCCGGCCGGCAGGAAAGCATTTAAAAATGGTGAGTGGAATCATTACAGAATTGAAGCCATTGGCAATTCCATCAGAACGTGGGTCAACGGAATCCCATGTGCTGACCTGGTAGATGATATGACAAAAGAAGGTCTTATCGCTTTTCAAGTTCACTCGATTGGAAATGAGTCACAGGCCGGAAAGCAGATAAAGTGGAGAAACATCCGCATTAAAACAGAAAACCTGGTGCAAAGCCCATGGACGGATGTTTTTGTAGTAAACCTAATCCCCAATAACTTGTCGCCGCAGGAGAGAGCTCAGGGGTGGAGACTGCTTTTTGACGGGGTTTCATCCAATGGCTGGAAAGGGGCAAATAAGGAAAAATTCCCGACCCAGGGTTGGAAAGTGGAAAATGGTGAGCTCATCGTAACGAAGTCAGGCGGGGCAGAATCCCAGGGAGGTGGCGACATTGTGACAACGGATGAATTCAGCACCTTCGAATTCCAACTGGATTTTAAATTAACTGATGGTGCAAATAGCGGCATTAAATACTACGTAACTGAGCAATACAATTCAGGCAAATCGGCCATAGGTTTGGAATATCAGTTGCTCGATGACGAAAAGCATCCTGATGCCAAGGCAGGATCGCTCGGCAACCGCACTGTGGCGTCGCTATATGATCTGATACCGGCAACAAAAACAAAGGTGGTGAATAAACCCAACAACTGGAATCACGCCAGAATTGTAGTCTGTGGCACCAGGGTAGAGGAATGGCCTAAAGGAAATAGTCTCGAAAAAATGGAGTTTAAAGGTGCTCATGTGGAGCATTGGCTGAATAACCGTATGGTGTTGACCTACGAACGCGGAACTCAGTCGTTCTATGCCCTCGTGGGCCGAAGCAAATACAATGAATGGGAAGGATTCGGAGCATGGCAATCAGGAAGATTATTGCTGCAAGAGCATGGGGATGAGGTGCATTTCCGAAGCATAAAAGTGCGGAAACTGGACTGACCTATATCCCAAAATATAATCTGATCTTCGGGCCAGGTTATATTTGTGTTTATTGGACAAGAAGAAAAGTCCTGATTAGGCCGATGGCACCTCTAGTATAAAACATGACCCGAGTTGTCCGTTGCGAATTAAGCGAATACCACAACCCATCAACCTGGCAAAGTGACGTGTATTGTACAGACCCAGACCAAGGGATCCCTCACCACCCGTAGCGAGACTCGATAGTTTCTTGAATTTCTCAAATAAATAGGGCTCCTCATCCATCTTTACGCCGGGACCACTGTCCTGTATTTCTATCTTTACTAATTCTCCACCACGCCTAGCACTTATGACGATGAGTCTATTCTGTTGCGAGAATTTGATGGCGTTTGACACCAGGTTCTCAACACATCTTTGAAAATAATACACATCGGTGGATATAGTGAGAGGCTCATCGATTGCCGCCAGCTGGATTGATATATGTTTCAATTCAGTTTGCCTGGAATAAGTACGGATGGCTTTTGTGAGAATTTCACCGAGGTCTGCAGGCGCCATTTCTATTTTTACCAGTCCGGCATCGATATCCCGCATGTCGCGGAGGTTTTGAACCATCTCCAGACCGCTAAGTACTGTGAGGTAGATGGCACTGAAATATTCCTTCTGCTGAACGGACATTTCAGCACTATCCATTTCTATGAGTTGCATCAGCGCAAAAATCCTGTTGAAGGGCGACCTGATATCGTGGTTTATCAGTTTCAGAAGGTGGTATTTTTCTGCTTTCAGAGCCTCCAGTTCGTGTCTTATTTCATCCTGATCCATAATGGATTTTCATTAAATGGTGAAACATATTTATACCGTCGCAATTCCATTGTATCCACTAAGGTCAATAATACCTCTAATTTGGTTAATCACAAAAATTGGATAGTTTTGTTGCCCTTAAATAGTGAAGTTTTCCCAATAAGCAACGTGGATAAAAAGCTGGATTTACTGCGAAAAAAAGTCGATGAAATCGATAATAAACTCATCAAGGTTCTCAATGAGCGGATGTCGGTCATCAAGGAAATCGGCGAACTGAAGCGCAACAGCAATACGGCAATTTACAGGCCGGAGAGGGAAAAGAGCATCATCGACAGGCTATATAAAAATCATAAAGGCTACCTGAACCGGACCGCTATTGAGGCGATATTCATGGAGATATTTGCCATCAGCCGCAACCTGGAACTTCCGGAACTGATTGCCTACCTGGGGCCTGAAGGCAGTTTTACGCACCAGGCTGCAGAAAGCCGTTTTGGCGCCATGAGCCAATACCTGGCACTCGAAACCATACAATCTGTTTACGAAGCCGTGGATACGGGCAGGGCGCGTTTTGGTGTAGTGCCGTTAGAAAATAACCAGGAAGGCGTCGTCAGCGAAACGATCGATCTGCTTGGTAATACCGACTTGCACATTACCGCTGAAATACCTCTACCCATCCACTTTGCCTTCGCCACACGATGTGACAAGCTGACACAGGTAAAGCGAATTTATTCCAGGGATATTGGATTCAAACAATGCAGGAAATTCCTGAATGAATCGTTTGGTGTGAATAAGGTGGAATATGTTCCGGTAAATTCAACTTCACAGGCCGCTAAAATAGCCCTCGAAGAAGATGGCAGCGCTGCCATGTGCTCGCATATTGCCGCTCGGATGCACAACGTACCCATCTTGTTCGACAATGTGGAGGATTCATCAGATAATTTTACCCGATTCCTCATTATCAGTAAAGACATAAAAAACCAAGCCAGCGGTAACGATAAAACAAGTCTACTGGCCCGCACAACGGACAAGCCCGGCAGTTTGATGAAACTGTTGCAGGATTTTTATGGTGGAGGCATCAATATGACCAAGTTGGAAAGTCGGCCAGCCAAAAAGGGTAAAACCTTCAAATATTATTTTTATATCGACATCGATGGGCACATCGACGACAAGCACATCGCCAAGGTTTTTGAAAAGCATAAAAAAGACGTGAAATGGCTCGGCAGCTATGTGAAAATGTGCTAAGTGCTTTTAAGCTTCACCTTCTGTTTTCTTTCTCCTCTCTCCAATAAACGGCATTCTGGCAAATGGCTTGGTCCTGTCGAAAAGATATCGGTAGGTCTTATGGATTTTTGACCGTTCTACACCGACTTGCTCCACCATATGGATCATGCGAAGGTTAAAGTCGCCGATCCAGTTCATTTCCACATCTTCATACCGCTGGTAGTTACCTTGCACCACCCGCCTGGTTTTCTCCACGATGGCGGCATCTACCCCTTTGCCCTGATGATCGGGCACTACGCCAAATACGGTACCGAACATTTTCTTATTGGTTTTCATCACTTTGCAGTAAAGGAAAATCAACTTGCCCCAGAGATCCAGCTTGCCGTTGACATACTTGAATATCTGGTTCACTTCAGGAAGCATTATAAAAAATGCGACGGGCTTTTCTTCATAGAAACCAAACCAAATGATTTTTTCGTCGATAATGGGCTTCATCTGGTTCATCAGCGACTTTGCCACCTTCAATTCCAGTTTTGGCACGCCGATATGGTTGGCCCAGGCAGCGTTGTATATTTCCATGAAATATTCAGTGAACTTGTCAAGCTCTTTCAGACGGATATGCCTGAAATCGTATTTTGGGTTCGACAGAATGCGGTCAGCTTTTTCCTGAATTCTCGGATCGGTAGGAGCCAGCACCTTTCTGGAAAAAGTAATCTGTTCGAAATACGTCTGAAATCCATAGCTTTCGAATAGTTGCTGATAGTATGGATAATTATAATTGCAGAGGTAATTCGGATCTTTGTCGAATCCCATCACAAGGAGCCCCCACCACTTATCGCGGTCGCCGAAGTTGATCGGGCCGTCCATGGCTTCCATGCCTTTTTCTGCCAGCCATTTTTTGCACGCGTCAAAAAGCATAAATGCAGCATCCTTGTCGTCGATACAATCGAAAAAACCCATGCCGCCGGTTGGCTGATCGCTGTCTTTATTGACAGTTTTTTTGTTGATAAAAGCCGCAACACGGCCAATGGTAAGTCCAGTATTATCCTTCAAAATCCATCGGATCAATTCACCGTTACGGAAATACTTATTCAGTTTTGTATCAAAAACGGTATTGATGTCCTTGTCCAGCGGCCTGATCCAGCGCTTTTCATTTTTGTAAAGACGCACAGGGAGCATCAGGAATTCGTTGGCGGTTTGTTTATTATTTACTTCGATCAGTTGCATGATACTGCCAGATTTTGATTTAAAAAATAGGGTGAAAATCCATGTCGTTACCAGCGGTAAATTTACAAGAGAAAATGATTCCGGCATCATTCCAGCCAACATTACCTCCGGATGCTTGGGCAAATTGATTTCCTGTGTTTACCTTTAAATATCTAAAAATTATATCATGCAATCCGACCGACGTTCATTCATCAAAAACAGCGGAGCCCTGTTGGGTTTTGCTTCACTATCAACATACCTTGGAAAAAATAATCTGGCTATGGCACAACCTACTAACGATCTGTTCTTTAAGATTTCCCTTGCGGAATGGTCGCTCAACAGAACCCTTTTCTCCGGGAAACTGACCAATATGGAGTTCCCGGCCAAGGCAAAAAATGACTTTGGCATCCATGCCGTGGAGTACGTGAACCAATTCTTCATGGATAAAGCGGAGGATGAAGAATATCTCGGTGAACTGAAATCGCGCACCGCTGACCTGAATGTGCAGAATGTACTTATCATGATCGACCGCGAAGGAGCCCTCGCCGATACTGATGAAGCGAAACGGAAAGAAGCGGTGGAGAAGCACTATAAATGGGTTGAAGCTGCAAAGTTTCTCGGATGTCATTCTATAAGGGTAAATACCTATACCAGTTCTACAGACGCTAATACTGCCAAATCTGCCGCCGTTGACGGTTTGAGTCGGCTTGTCGAATTTGCCACACCTTATGGTATAAACATCATCGTGGAAAATCACGGTGGATTTTCATCAAACGGCCAGTGGCTGGCCGACGTGATGCGGCAGGTGAACAAAGCGAATTGTGGCACTTTGCCCGATTTCGGTAATTTCTGTATAAAAGGTGGTCCAAACGGATGCGAGGAGATGTACGACAGATACAAAGGTGTAACTGAGCTTATGCCTTTTGCCAAAGGAGTGAGCGCTAAAACCGGTGAATTTGATGCCTCAGGAAATGACGTGGATACCGACTACATGAAGATGATGAAGATCGTAAAAGATGCCGGATACCGCGGCTATGTTGGTATAGAGTCCGGTTCCAAAACCGATGAAGACCAGGCGATACGACTAACAAAAACATTGCTGGAGAAGGTGGGCACGATGATTTAGGGCATGACGTTATAACTCCAGGTTAAGTATGGTCACTCCATGCTGTTGCAATGCGCTTCCGTTGCAGCATTCAGCTTGCTGAGCATTCCCGTCACCAGCGCAAAAGGATCATAAGGTTGATCTTTTACCATGAGAGTCTCCACTGGTAAATATCCGTGATATCCCTTGCGGTACAGTATTTCAATAAGACGAGTGTAATCAGTCCGCGTCTCGCTATCTGGACTGAATGGACTGTCTTTTACCTGCCAGTTGATGGCATAGGGCGTCACCGCCTCGATATCGGCGTAGGGGTCGGCAGTTCTAAAACTGCCTGTATCCACAATCAGCCCAACCCATTTTGAATCAACAGCATTCAGGACTTTCATGCACTGATCGGCGGTTTGAAGCATGTCGCCATGGTTTTGGATGCCAATTTTCACTCCGTACTGTTCTCCATATACAGCGCATTCCTTGTAACATTCCACCATCCAACCGGCAACCTCATCCCAATTGTCTTCATATCCAGCAGGAATTTCACCGGCAAAAAGCCGGAGTACAGGAGCCCCAAGTTTGGACGCCACGACGATCCATTTTTTCGCGAGTTCCACACCCTCAGCTCTCACGGTCGAATCAGGCGAGGCAAAGTTATTTCGGATGCCTGTTCCGCTGAAGGCAATACCCAGTTCGTCGGCCCGCGCTTTCAGTCGGGCTATATATTCATCCGATGGCGCTTCAGGATAGCTTGGAAAGAAATAGCCTGTTGGATCCAGGGCTTTGATGTTTTTGCTTGCACACCAATCGAGCAAATTGAAAAGTGTATAAACCTGTTCCTGATTTTTACTGTCTTTGGCAGATAACAAATCGGCAAAGGAGTATGCATTAACCGACAATACGATCTGGCCGGTACATGAATTGTCTTTTGGCCCAGGCGCACACGACCAGTTGGTGGTAAGGAAAAAGAGGATCGAAAGACAGAGGGCTAGGATTTTAAAACTATTTCTCATAACTGTCAGAGGTTTCAGGTGAGCTAACTCTTTTAAAGTTAGATGAATTCCAGTCACACCGAAACTTTTCATTCGAAAACCTTATCCGGCCTTCTAATGTTACAACAGTAAACTGAACAGGTAGGCACTTACAATAGTCAAAAACGACCAAAGAACCATTCATCATGAATTTCTCTGTTTCCAAGAAAAACCTGTCTTATTACTTCAACAAGTTATTATCTTGCCACAAATAGAAAAACCATCATTCACATGAGAAGAATTTTATACCTCCTTTCTATTTGCCTGTTCGCCTTCGTCCAGGCAAATGCCTCCGACAACCGGATTGCCTTTACAGAATATGATATGCCCAATGGGATGCATGTGATATTACATCAGGACAATTCGACGCCCATAGTGGCAGTGTCAATTTTGTATCACGTCGGTTCCAAAAATGAG
>JBGSYX010000057.1:0-12766 GCA_041750735.1 Cyclobacteriaceae bacterium | reverse complement strand
GGGCCCATTCTCGGAACTGGCCCTTAACGGAGCTACCACCGGAGGAAGAACTTGACATTTGGGCACTAAATGACCAAAAGTAGGAACAGGTAACACTACAATTTAAAAGAAAAAATAGGATCTATTACGTATATAGACTGTGAATGCCTGACTCTCAAAGTTACGATATCTCTGAAAAAAGTTGACTCGCTAGCCCAAAGATAATCAGGAATAAGGTGAAGTATGAGGTATGTTAACAAGCCGAGGCTTGCCATGGCAAATCTATACCTGCTGAAATTCTGATTGAGTCAAAATTCACAGATGATTACATTATCAATATAAATTGTATCCAAAATTATCAGGGATTTTCTTTCTTGATGCCAAAGAATATCGAAATGTGCTTCTGCTGCCGACTGAAAAATATTTAGAGGGATGTTCGAGGTTCCCAGAAAAAGCAATTGCTCATTTTCTCATTATCAACGATGATTTGGTTTGATTGGAGCCTATTAAATTCTCCCACCTTTAGCAGATCTTCATTATGTCCAGTGATACAGCCAAAACTATCCTGCTTGTCGAAGATGAAGCTATCATTGCTCTAAGCGAAGCAATGATGCTCAAAAAATACGGGTATCAGGTTATCACTGTATCCAGCGGCGAAGCAGCCGTAGAGACCGTCCAATCCTCCCCTGATATACATCTCGTACTGATGGACATCGATTTAGGCGGTGGCATGGATGGCACTGAAGCAGCCGCACTGATTCTTCAGCAGCGTGACTTGCCGCTGATCTTTTTGTCGTCACACACTGAGCAAGACGTAGTAAACAAAACCGAAGCGATTACCTCGTATGGCTATATCGTTAAGAACTCTGGTGAGACGGTAATCATTGCTTCCATCAAAATGGCCTTTCGGCTTTTTGAATCCCTGTCGAGGGAAAAGATGAAAGAACGGGCGCTGCACGAGGGCAGGAACCGCTTTCATACTGCCACCGAGAATATGCTGGACGCCTTTGGTATTTACTCAGCAATTCGCGATCCAACCGGAAAGATTGTCGATTTCCGCATTGAATATGCCAATCCGGTGGCTTGCCTAGTAAATAAAATGACACAGGGGGAGCAAGTCGGCAAACGGCTGCTGGAAGTGTTACCAGCGCATATCGAATCGGGGCTTTTTGACGAGTACTGCGAGCTGGTAGAAACGGGCCAGCCGCTTATTAAGGAATCGCTGGACTATACCGACGTTTTTGGTGAACAGCTTCTTTTCAAAGCCTTCGATATCCGCGCGGTAAAACAAGACGACGGCTTTATTGCCATTTGGCGCGAGATAACCGAGCGCAAACGTGCCGAAGAGGACTTACGAAGTAAAAATAAACAGCTGGCTGAAATCACATCCCGCTTGCCCTGTCTGGTTTTTCAGTTTGTTGCCGGGTGGGACGGCTCAAGAACAGTCTCCTCTGTGAACGGTCAGGTTGAGAAAATGCTTGATCTTGATCCTGATCCTCAGGATTTTTTTGAACGATTCACCGCTGCTGTGCTCGCTGATCAGCGTTCTGATTTTATAAATATTGTCGAAAATACAATCCGTGAAGTCACGGATTGGAAGTATGAAGGAGCAATTGCCAAGCCTTCCGGAGAGACCGTCTGGATATCGGGGATTGCCTCCCCGACAAAAACCTCAGAGGGGATTGTCTATGATGGCGTAATAGTCGATATCACCGAACGTAAGCAGGCCGAAGAGGCGCTGCGACATTCGGAAAGTCTCCTGAGGAACTTGGTCGATACCATTCCAGATCTGATTTGGATGAAGGACACTGAGGGATTATATCTTGGTTGCAATCCAAATTTTGAGCGATTCTTTGGGGCAAAAGAAGCAGATATCATTGGCAGAACTGATCACGATTTCGTCGATGCGGACCTTGCCGATTTCTTCCGGGAGAATGATAAGAAGGCCATTGCGACCGGTGGTCCCGTATCAAATGAAGAAATACTCACCTATGCAGATACTGGCCATTCGGGGTTGTTTGAAACAGTTAAAGCCCCCATGTATGACGCCGACGGCCAGCTTTTTGGCGTATTGGGGATTGCCAGGGATATTACAGAGCGCAAGAAGGCTGAGGAAGTTTTGTTCGAGGGACGTGCAAAACTTAAAGGGGCATTAGAAAGCATGACTGATGCCGTTTTCATCTCGGATGTTAACGGGAACTTTGTTGATTTCAATGAAGCTTTCTCAATGTTTCATCGACTTCAGAGCAAGAAAGAATGTCTCAGTGCTTTGGCAGATTGGCCAAGTTTCCTAGGTGTCTACTCAGATGATGGCAAACAGTTGCCCCTTGATATGTGGGTGGTAAGCAGAGCTTTACGAGGAGAACAAGGCGTCAATGAAGTCTTTAAACTTCAACGGCGGGATACCGGAGAGACTTGGTTTGGCAGTTATAACTTTGCGCCGATTTACAACAATGAAGGATATATAACTGGTTCCGTTGTTGTCGCCCATTACATTACCGAAAAATTACAAATTCAGGCTAAACTGGCTCAGGTACAAAAACTGGAGGCAATTGGTACTCTTGCTGGTGGTATCGCCCACGATTTCAACAATATCCTTGGAGCAATCCTAGGGTATGCGGAAATGGTTCAGGATGATTGTTTAACTGGATCGACGATGAGAAACTACATCGATCATGTCGTCGAGGCGAGCCACAGAGCTAAAGAACTTGTAAAACAAATTCTCGCCTTTAGCCGTCAAGCAGAGATCACCGAACAGGCTCTACAACCAGCTTTCATTATAAAAGAAGCCGTAAAAATGCTTCGCGCCTCACTGCCTACAACGATTGAAATACAGATAAATATCGATCCGGAGGTGGGACTGATACTCGCAGATCCTACCCGGATCCATCAGATAATGACCAATCTCTGCACCAATGCCTTCCACGCTATGGAAGAGACAGGTGGAACACTCACCATTTCGCTGAAAAATAAAGAATTCGTCCCAGCCGATCTAATTCATGAACCACATGTGCAGCCTGGACATTTTGTAGAGATCTCTGTCGGTGATACTGGCCCTGGAATATCACCACAAATTATTAATAAAATTTTCGATCCTTTCTTCACCACAAAAGAGGTTGGCAAAGGGACAGGGATGGGCCTCGCCATTATCCATGGAATAGCAAAGAAATCTGGTGGGTTTGTTTCCTGTAGAAGTTCACCCGACGAAGGAACAATTTTTCATGTATATCTGCCTATCCATGTATCTACGGCCCATCCAAAAGAAAAAATTACACCTCTTGAGTTAATACAAACGGGTATTGAACGTATTCTCTTTGTTGACGATGAGGAGATGCTGGCCGAAATGGGTAAGAATATGCTCGAGCGACTTGGTTATAGGGTGACCATCGAGACAAACAGCATTGAGGCCCTGAAAACCATACAAAATCAGCCGGACCGCTTCGACCTGGTTATAACCGATCAGACAATGCCTGGTATGACTGGAAGTGACTTGGCACGACGCATAATGCAGATGCGACCAGGAATGCCGATTATTCTCTGCACAGGTTTCAGTAATATGATCTCAGAAGAAAAAGCCAGAATTTACGGAATAAAAGGGTTTGCGATGAAACCTCTGGCTAAAAAGGATCTTGCCGCCCTTATAAGGAAAGTGCTGGATAGAGAAAAATGATCAGCATTATAGGGGTCGCCGTAGAAAATGGAAATTTAAGCACGGTAAGGCAAAATTAATTTTGCAAACAGCCTATTACATGCTCGACCATTTCAAACCCATAGTGTTGAGTGCGAAATCAAGAACAGCTTGTAATGCTTACATTTATTTTTCGTAAACGTACGATTTTTTCCGAATTCTGAATCGACCCCAACAGGATCTATCCCCGAAAGAGGCCAAAAAAGTTGTTGAAACTATTCTGGAGACAATGGCAGCAGCCATGGTCCGGGGTGACAGTGTCGAGATCAGGGGGTTTGGCAGTTTCCATGTGAGGGAATATGAAACCTACACCGGAAGAAACCCTAAAACCGGGGTGAAAATAGCGGTGAGCCCGAAGAGGTTACCCTTCTTTAAAGTAGGTAAGGATCTGCGCGAACAGGTGAATGCGAATTATTACAACAAACCCTGAGACCTTTTGAAGCTATTTCGGTAATTTTCGTTGCGAAATTAAGGTGCCTCTCCCGAGCGACACTGCATTAGTTACAAGGAAGTAGCCAGATGGAAACTCGAGTATTGCTTTTTGTTCAAGAAGGCAGCGCTAAGCAGAAATACATCGATGCGCTCACAGAGTGTGGAGTTAACGTTTTCGTCAGTTCATCCTTTAGCGATTTGAGTGATGAAATTTGCAGTCAAACATACCACGGACTTCTTCTTGATTTGCCCACGAAGTTGAAGGCGATCAGGGAAAACAAATCGTACGTTTATCACCTAGTAGATAAATTTCCAGTTTCGCATTTGATGTCAGATGAAAAAACAGGAATAATACGATGTTGTCATATTAGTAAAGATTCATGTAGTAACTTGCGTGATTTTATTGATAGTCAATGCACGAATGCTGTTCCACAAAAAATTAGAGAAGAAATTAGAAGAGAAATTAATCTCCACTTGTCTTTGTATAAACTCCAGAATGGTAAACGGCCAGAACGCTCGATAACCAAAAATATTTCCTCTGGAGGCTGCTTTATTATTTCAACTCATCGTTGGAAAGAAGGAAATGATATATGGATTGGTTTTAAGGAAATGAAGGATTCTAATTTGATTAGGGCTCAAATACGAACAGTAGTGAAATGGGGTGAGATTCGACAGATACCGGGTATCGGAGTAGAATTCAATGAGCTTTCTCGATTTCAAGCCGAAGAATTAGCCAGTATACTGGGATAACCAAGGAAGTGTTAAATGTTGATCAACTGGCTAGATAAAGAACCTTGGATGCATAAAGTCCGGCGATGTACTCGCGAGATTTTTTATCGAGGTCAACAAACATTATTCCTGTGGTGTAGCACTCTTCTGATTTGCAGGTATGCTTAACTACTGCCTTGGTGATGACTTTAAATTTTCCGATAATAAAGCCTACCTTTAGGGGGAGGTTTTTATCAAGTCGGTCCGGTAATCCCAGCAACAATCCTCCTTCGCTGAGATCAAGGAGTTGACCTGTATAAAGTTTTTTTACCGTTGAAACTTTTACGAAAATCACTTTCTCTTCAAATAGTCCAGCAATATCGTTGTGATCCAGACGAACAAAAGCCCTTTTATCAAGAGAGGTTTTTGGTTTGTAATCCCAATCGATCTCTAAACCGTCCACCGATGGAATATCGTCCCAACTAAGTATTTTGTTCATTTTTTGAAATAAAACTCATTATAAATCCAAACCTTACCATATTATTCTTATAAATAATTTTTATATTGGTGAAAACTACAGAAGGTAGAATGAAAATTCGTTATCTTTGCCATTGTTTTCTGATTCCATGAACTCACCACCAACTTTTTTTTCTTGGCCTACATGTAGTACTTTTATTTTTCTCTCAATTTCATTATTGCTTTGGTCATCTTGACTGAAAATAACAATTAATTCATCAAATTCTTTAATTGTTTCATCATTTATTATTTTTATTGATAAACCTCCTAACGATAGATCTGTAACAGTGCAATCCTTAGTGTCTCCAACTGGAGCATTGGACAACCTGTATCCCCCAATAAAGTTGACCTTTTTTCTGTAATGCTTGCGAAATTCAATATCGACCATAAAAGTATTGTTACATGGGCACTTTACCTTAATAGTATGCTGCTTTTCTTTGAGAATTTCTATGGGGAGTGTTCGAGACTTTTTACAAGCCAGACATTGAATAGCCAGCTGGCTATTCTTGTTAACAAAATATTTTTGACTTAAATTTGCTGTTCGCATATTGAGATCCAACTAATTTTATCACGACAAAATAACAAGTTAAACAAGTTCGCTTTTTTTTGCGAAATTAAGCTAGCTGGCCCTCGAATACCTTTTTGTAATTTAAGTATAGGTAGATTTACCTATACCTGTCTAGGTAAATCTACTAATTCGTCTTAATTATTATGCCACTCTGTAGAACCTCCTCGAACCCGGCCAGGTTTCCTGCTTCTCCATTTTACAGTGAATTATTTCTTTCGTGCGGGGTCATCCAGTAGAAAATTTTTATGCAAACTGTTTACTTGTCTCGCACTCGCCTTCCGATTTCCGAGACGACTTTGCCCGCTCCTCTCTCGCAAATGAGATCTGTTCCGCCCGTTGTGGTTTAAGTGGGTAAAGAGCTGTGGGTACAGTGAGGATTTATATCCTGCTCTTGTTTCCGCTGACCAGAAGGCGACAGGAGTCATCTGGAAAACGTGCTCAGGTTATGAGTTGACCTTGGCTGCTATATTCGCCCTGCTGCGGGGTCTCTGGGGGAACGACTGGTTTTGGTGATAGCCTTTTGCGACAAGAAATCCCAACATTCTTAATTTGATAAAGAGACTCTCTCGATATTCATATTGTTAAATACCATCTTTACGCCAGACACATCATTTGCTATTTTTGTGATCAAATTTTTTTCTGACCAATTCTTCACTGTACCATCTAGCTTCACTACGCCGTTCTTTGTCTCTACAGTAATTTTAATATAACTCATCGGGAGATGATGCAATAATATCTTTTCTACTAAGGCGGTTATGGATATATCATCAAGAGATTCATCCACAATTTCCTTTTGAGGTATGTTGAGCGAAAACATTGATGCTATAGATCCTAAAAGATCTAAAGGATGCCTTGCTTTTCTCATGGCGCATACCCTCCTTTCCTTGGGAATATTTTTTTTGTTTTCGGCTTTTCAACTTTGATCAATTAAACATTAAAAAGTTTAAAGCAATATTTGCGCCGATTCTTCAGGCCTCGAAAGAAGTTGGCTATTTCACTGATATATTGTTATAATTTAAATATAATTAATATCATCCTTATCATGAAGAGCAATGCGAACATGGCCGGATTTAACCATTGGCCATATTCGACCATTTCCCAGATGGCCACCTCCTCTATTTTTATCATCAACTTACATCACGGATTTTGGTAAAAAGATGCTGCCATTATCGAATTTCACCGGACAAGGATAACGAGATCCAAGCTCCGCCCGTTGCGGTTAAAGCGAAAATCAGCAAGGTGGAGCGTTTTAAACTGATAAGTGATTTGTATGAAGCGATGACCGACTCACCGATCAGGCAGCGTCCGGGAAGAAGTGAACCGCGATGTCTGAAACGACGACCCAAGAATTTCCAGTTGATGACCGCGCCGAGGCATCAGATGCAAGAGGTGCCGCACCGGGGCAGATGTCAGGCTGAAATCGCTTAAACTAGCGCCATTCTGGACTGTCCCCTGTTGTTGAATTTGTCCCAGCCTTCCCCTTGGCCTTAAATTCCGCGCTGTGACGTGTACGATGTTGTGGCATTGCCATGAACTTCTCCTTTCAGAATAATCTGTTGATCCTTCACGAGCGCGTTATATGACGTAACCTAAAAGAGGCCAGAAACGAATGTGCAGATTGTGAATATCACCAAGATTACCTTTATTCGGTTAGAGCGGATAGCCAGAACCACGGGTTCAATGGCATTGTTTTGAAATGCTTAGTAACTCAAGCTCATTCAGCCTTTTTGACGCCCTGTCGATATCATGTGTTATGGCTTGGCATTCTGAAGAAGCAGATGAAGCAGAAGAAGCGGGTTTATTGGACACTGTTGCCGGTGGTTCCCGCGTGTATAATGCTTTAAGAGTGCTGCATCCTGACTGCATGAAGGTCATGCAAATAACTGCCGTTGTGAGGAGGTATTTCATTTTTATTGTCCTTTATTTCTCTGTTGGCTTCGGCTGATACCGTGATTGCTCCCCACGCAAACTACATTACGGCGATTGCAATGAAGCGGGGATCTTTTTTAAAATTGAACATTGTACTTTTCTCCCTTAGTATCCTCAGCTTCGTGTTTAATGCTCTATATTCGAGTACAACGGGCAATTTTTTTTTGCAGTCTCCGAAAAGAGACATTTTCGGTTAGGGTTACCCTTATTAGCTAGGATCGCTTGGGAAATCGGTCACGAGGGCTTCATAATCTCTACCACCATAAAAGATGTTGAGGATAAGGACGACCTGTTTCTTTTCATCAACGATAAAAGCCGCGACAGCTTTTTTATCAAGAGGGACAATTCGTAAATTTTCCATCAAGTCGTTTCTTTGTTGCCCTCGAATTGGAGCGGTTTCCAGTTCATGGCATTTTAATCGAAGTTTTTCAACGTAAGTCCAAGCTCTTTCAGGGAAGCCACTTTTGCATCCGGCATCAGGTAGATGTCATATTTTTTCATTGGACTTCGTTGTCATCCGCTGCATGTGCATCTGCCCAATTGCTTTGAAAGCATCGTCAAGCACCACGGGCTTGCCGCTATGGGCCGATGCCGTCAAGCGATTGCGAATGATGGAAAGCCGCGCTTGATGTTCCTCTTCTTTTCTCTCCCATAATCGCATCGCTTCTCTGATCACTTCACTGGTCGAACCATAGGCTCCAGACTGAACTTTGGACTTAATAGTGTTGAGCATTTTAGGTGGCAGGGTGATCGTAATCCTTTCAGCTTTTTCTGTTTGAACCATTTTTTTCTCCTTATGGAATAGTATGATAAAATCATACTCATTTTTAGAGAGCGGGCCAAGCTTCTCTTCTGCCTCCTTTTGCTAATTTGAGAAGATGAAAGGGGGACGACCATTCCACGTCTAAAAATAGTGTCTCAGAAACGATCCTATTTGAGACACAAAATACCCAACCGTAAAAAGTAGGTTATTTTAGGAAAAATGTGTTTCAAAACTCATATCAAAAACAACGTGTCAAAAAAATCACTTCTCGATAAGTTTTGAAACACTTTTTCTTGAAAGTGCGAAGTCTGTAGAAAATTTAATTCATTAACCGGTATCGAATATGAAAATTGGTTACTCTCGCGTTTCAACCACGGAACAAAATTCTGACCTTCAACTGGATGCCCTGAACAAGGCTGGTTGTGAAAAGATTTTTTCCGATAAAATCTCAGGTGCCAAATCGGAGCGGCCTGGTCTGCACGAAGCATTGAACTTTTTGCGGCCTGGAGACTGTTTGGTGGTTTGGCGTTTGGATAGATTGGGAAGGAGCTTGAAACATTTGATTGAGGTAGCCGAAGAATTAGCCGCAAAAGAGATTGGCCTAGTCTCTCTGCAAGATGGATTCGACACAACTACCAGCGGCGGCAAGTTGGTGTTTCATTTTTTCGGAGCATTAGCCGAGTTTGAGCGTAATCTGATTCGCGAACGAACAATGGCCGGTCTTTCAGCTGCCAGGGCAAGAGGCCGAAAAGGAGGCCGCAGCAAAATAATGGATAAAGCCAAGCTTCAAATGCTCCAAAGTCTGTACGCCTCCAAAGCACACACGGTGACTGAAATTTGCAAATTACTTGTGATATCCAGGCCTACCTTTTATCGTCATCTGGATAAATCGGCGACCTCGGCAATGACGCCGTCCTAAATTATCATTGTATTATCACAGGGGGGAAGTATATTAAGGTAATACTTTTTCATACCAACGAGGGCAACCATGAGCACTATAGCTGTAGCTGTAAAAATTGACCCTGAAATGAAAGAACGCATGAAGCGTCTTGCAGCCACTAGGCGTCGCTCAACACACTGGTTGATGAAAGAAGCAATCAGCCAGTACGTCGAACGCGAAGAAAAACATGAGTCGTTCCGACAAGACAGTATCAGGGCATGGAGCGAATACCAAATTACTGGTTTACACGTGACACTGGAAGAAGCCGATACCTGGCTTGCCAAGCTGGAAGATGGACAAGATGTGGACCCGCCTAAATGCCACATCTAATCTGGTCTCCGTCCGCGCTGCAGGATGTGCAGCGTATTTATCGCTTCTTGGCGGAGAAAAACACTGACGCCGCTAAGCGAGCGGTAAAGGTTATTCGTAAAAGCGTAAAGATACTCGCCGATCAGCCGGAAATCGGTAGACCCGTGGAGGAGATGGAACCTGAATATAGAGAATGGCTAGTCGACTTTGGCGACAGTGGCTATATTGCGTTGTACCATTACGATGGCCGCATGGCAGTGGGTGCATCCGAAGTTTATGGCCCCAAAAACCAGCCATGATTTATGCCAATTTATTTGTGTTTTTATGTATTTAATTGCATTTTAAAGTTAACATATTTATATATTATGGTATAATATCTTCAACATAGGAGATATTGCCATGAGAAAAGCATATAAACTAAATTTAAATCCTAAAATGGAATCAAAAGATCAATTCAATAAACATTTCGAAAAGACATTCGATGCAATTTATGATGCAATCGACGTTCCACTTGCCTCTCTTTTTCAAGTAACAGAGCAGATTAAAAGCTTTAAATTTGCAATTGACTCTAAATTAGTTCAAATAATTATTCAAAATAAGCTTGATTTTCATTTTTCTGACTATAATTGCCCTAAATGCGGAAAAGTACTAAAAGAAAAATACACCAAGATCCGCGAAGCCGTAACCACCATTGGAACGCTTTCTTTCGCTTGCCCTTATCTTCGCTGCTCTTCATGCAAAACGAACCACACCCCTTACGAAGATGCTCTCCATCTCAAAAAAGGCAAATACCAGTACGATGTTCAGAAAGTCGCAGCACGCATGGCCTCCGGAGAAACATTTGAAGAGTCTGCCGAAATACTCAATGAAATCTATAGGTTTGGGATAAGTCCAGACACAGTTCACACTCTTACTAATGATCTCGCTGCTGAGGTTCAGCTCTCTGAAATCATTCCTACCACCGATGAGCTACTTGAAATAATTAACAATATATCTAAAGGTAAAAAGCGTCGGCCAATTTTTGTTTTTACTGCCGATGGCGCCATGCTTCCGATTCGGACTGAAACACTTCATGCTCCAAACTGCTGGAAAGAGGCCCGTGGAATTCGCGGATATCTCATTGATCAAGATCGCATTGTTCATGTCCTGAGTTGGCATCAAATAGCATCCAAACAAGACTTTCTTCACTATCTAATTGAAATAAAAGATAAAAACTTGATCCCCCCTGACTTGGTCCGGCTATGCTTCATCGCTGATGGCGCCCAGTGGATTTGGGATCTGGTCAAAGAGGTGTTTCCCGATTGCCGTGAGGTGCTGGATTATTTCCACTGCTCGGAACATCTCCACGCCTTTGCCAAAGTACATTTCAGCGAGAGCAAGGGCCGGGAGTGGTTGGAGGCGACTAAAATACGATTATTTCACAATGAAGCCGTCCAAGTGATAGCTGGCTTGAAGAGAATGAAATGTCGCTCGCCCGAAGATAAGAAAAATCGTGACAACCTAGTGGGTTATCTTTCGAATCACAAGCATCGCATTGACTACGGTAAATGCCGTCGGGGTGGGTACCCCATTGGTAGTGGCGCGATCGAAAGCGCCAATAAATTCATCAGTCATGTCCGCATGAAACGATCAGGGGCCTGGTGGAAAGTCGATTACGCTAATAATATCTTAAAGTTGCGCTGCGCACGGTATAATTCCAAGTATGACGATGCATTTAACCGCTATATGGAGAAACCCAAAGAGCAGGAGCCAGCAGCAGGTACGAAATCGTAATTTAGTGAATTATTCTGGCCATAAACTTCGGATGCACCCCATGGCAGTGATTCTCGCAGTGAGGCATCAAAAAGAGGCTGGTTATTGAGAGACACGGTTACCTCTGCATCCATCGGAGTTGATGAACGAACAACGACTCGATTTATAAACTCCTCGCCTTGACGCTCTTGTACTTTTCGTACAAGCCATGAACCCTGTGATGAAGATTTTTGATTTTTTCCGAGTCTTTTCCATCGGTGGCCCAATGGGGTTCATTCATTGAAAAGATCATGTTTGCAAAGTCACCAAGAGCGAGCTCGGTGGCAAGGCACCATTCATCGGTGCAGATTTTTCCCATTTCAGCAGCCTCGTCAATATCTTGCTCCAGTAAATTGCTGAGCGCTCCAAGTTCTCCATGAATCCACGGGGGAACATCGATGAATGATTCCATCATTTCGGTCTGTCGTTTCATCTTCGTCCCCCATATGTAGTTTTTCAAAAACATAAGGTAAATTTAAACGAGCCCATGCCGGTCGGTATTTTCGAGTACCCTTGAGGGCATAGCCGTCAGGCTAAGGCATGATCGCATTATTCACGCCGCAAATGGTATTAATTTTCCGTCAAATCTCAGGTCAAAAATGTCCTGAACGATTTCCGGCGAATAGTTCCCATTTTTTCTCTTCTCCAACAAATGTTTCCGGAAACTCAAATCAAGAAACTTTATCAAAAAATGCACCGTCGCCTCTATGCCGTTAAAGAAGGCCTGCTTGAACAGACCGAGCGATTTTATCCATGTTTTTAAAGCCTTGTAGAAGCTGAGATTCTTCCCGTAAAGACTCCGCATAAGGTCATGCGTTATCCATAACATGTTCAGGCTGAGTGTAATGATGAATAATTTCGAGTAAATATAACATTCAAGGCGTTCTCTTTTCACTTTTTTGACTTTGTCGATTTTCCAAAGTGATTTCCAGGTCTTAAAAACAAGCTCAATCTGCCAGCGTAACGTATATGCCTTCCAGGCATTTTCAATACCAAGCAACTCTTTTGATGCAGAAGTGATAAACAAGTTAAGCCTTGCGCGTGCCTTGTACTCTTTACTTATTTGCCGCCCTTTTTTTTGAGCATTCAGGTTGGCCTTGCGCATTCGTTCCTGGTAGACGCTTTCTGGTAACAGGTAAACAA
>JBGSYX010000056.1:0-7611 GCA_041750735.1 Cyclobacteriaceae bacterium | reverse complement strand
TGCCATACGAGAGATAGTCTTCCTCGAGTCCGCCCATATTGTACATGGCAATACTGTTGAATCCCATCGCATTTATACTGTTGGCAAACTTCTCAGCTTGCTGTTCCGACATCAGGGAGCCACCACCCTGGTTCCACTGGATGTGCAACCCCGGGAATCCAGCTTTTTTCACTTCATCGCGAAAATAGTCAAGTGCTTTACGCGCTTCTTCCTCGCTGCCTCCAAAACTTTCGAGCAGTTTGGGGACGCTGAAGATTGAAAACAGAGGCTCTCCGTTAACCTTGAAATAGTTCGGTCTCTTGAAATACTGGTTGATTATCCTGTCAACAATGATCTTATAGTTTTTCCAGTCCACTTTGGCGTTCCACAGGATATCTGTATTGTCGCCGTAGCGGTGATAGTTCCAGTAGTTATACTTCACATCATGGTTGGCCCACATCACATAAAACTGCATTTTCTCGTTGTTCTTCGCCTTCAGGAAACCATCGTTGAGGGCGCTCTCCAGAAAAGGACCCTCCTGATACCAGTACCAGTCGTAAACGAATACATTGACGCCATGGTCTTTTGCTACATCAATCCATTTTTCTACAACTTTCGGATCGTTGTCCAGTTCATATCCCCAAAGCGGCTGACGAGGCTGGTAGTGACCTTCGAAACGTGGATTGCCCTTTTTTATCACTTCCCATTCGCCGGTACCATCCGGCCATAACATTGCCTTGCCCAACGAATCATCATGGCACGACGGCCAGACATACGCAACCACATAATAATCACTCTTTGCCGGTGTATCTTCCTGCGGTGGAGATTGAATACCTGATGAACATGCAAAAAGAATTGCCATCACAAATAGTGGGCTTAATATGACTAAGACGTTTTTCATAACGATGAATTGTTAGATCTTTTTGAAAAATACCTGGAACTGCATTCTTAAAAATTTACTGTGCGAGCTAATTCCCGACAAAAAATACGAAATTTTTTGTGAAGGTAAAGATATCCTGTTTGCTCCATTGTTTAATTCAGCCGCTGCACCCTACGTTTCAAATAAATATGGAGGCAAGGTAGGCCTAAACAAAATGTCGCAGTAGAAAAGCCAAATGCAGTCCGGGTAGTTTTAATTACAAACTACTTGAGTATCGTCAGGGCCAGACTGTTGGTCTTAATATGTCTTAACCTGACACACTAATATCAGCCGGGAAGTGGTAAAGAATTCACCTCGCTACTTTTTTAGCTCCACTCAGGAAATTGGGTTTTATTTAAGTCAAGCGTGGCAATAGTCTGCATATCCTTCTTGGAAAGCTCAAAGTCAAAAATGTTTAAATTCTCCATCATATGGGCTTTTTGCGACGATCTCGGGATAGCGACAACGCCTCGCTGGAAGTGCCACCTCAAACATACCTGGGCAATGCTTTTATTGTGTTTTTTACCAATAGTGGCCAGGGTTTCGTTGCTGAAAATTCCATTACGACCTGCTGCAAAAGGCGACCAGGCTTCCATTTGAACTCCGGTTTTCTTCAATGACTCATACGAAACGTGCTCCTGGAAGAATACATGCGTTTCGATTTGATTGATCACCGGTTTGATTTTGGCATAAGTCATCAAATCGGCAAGTTGATCAGGTTCAAAGTTACTTACACCGATGGCTTTGATTTTGCCAGTCTGATTCAGCTCTTCCATTGCCTTCCATGAACCCTTAACATCTCCGCGCGGACGGTGGATGAGATACAAATCCAGGTACTCCAGGCCCAATTTGTTTAATGATGTCTGAAATGCTTTTTTGGAATTCTCATACCCCGAATCATCAACCCAAAGTTTTGAGGTTACAAACAATTCTTCCCTTTTAATGCCACTTTTCTTAATCCCCGCTCCCACAGCTTCCTCGTTTCCATAAACGGTGGCGGTATCAATAAGGCGATAACCCACCGAAATGGCATCATTTACACACCGCTCACCGACCTCGCCCGTCAAGGTATTTGTGCCAAAGCCAATTCTTGGCATTTGTATGCCGTTGTTGAGCGTAACGGAAGGAATTGAGTTTCCCTTCTTTTTTGCATTAATAGCGCCGAATACTTTGTTGCTGCTTAACGATAAAATTATGGCGGAAGCTGCGAACGTTGACCCGATTTGTAAGAATCTGCGGCGCTTAATTTCATTTGATTGATTTTTGCTTTCCATTTTGTTGTTCTGTTTTCTATTGTTCAAAACTTTGTGGTCAACTTTTCAAAAAGTTTATGTTAAGATACTGGGATTTTGCGTATTTCAGGATACTCTAAGCCGGAATCTAAGGCCAGTGGTAGATTTTATAATTCTTTTATCACTTTACAAGGGTTCCCCAATGCTAGTACATCGTCAGGAATACTTTTAGTGACAATACTTCCCGCGCCTATCGTAACATTATTTCCTATAACCACGCCTGGAAAAATGACGGAATTTCCACCTATCCAAACGTTATCCCCAATTTTTACTGGTTTTGCTGAAGTCAGATAGCGAGATTCATTTCCATTCTCAATTATCCTGTCTGATGCTTTTACTGGATGACTAGCAGTATATATTTGAACATATGGAGCAATCAGGCCGGTTTTCCCAATGGTTATTTTATTATCGTCTAAAAACATACAATTGGTATTGATAAATGTATTCTTCCCAATAGATATATTTTCTCCATAATCGCAATAAAAAGGCGATTCTATCCAAACACCATCTCCTTTGAAACCTAGCAATTCATTTAATAATCTTTCACGCTCACTATTTAACTCCGAACTAAGTTCATTATAGTTTTTTAATAGCCTTCGGGCCCTATGGTACATTTTTATTAATTCCGAATCTCTAGAATTATAGAATTCAACTCCAAGCATTTTTTCTTTTTCAGTCATCGATATTTCATAAATATGTGCCAATATTGAGCTAGAGCATTGCAAATAACCCACTTGCATTTTCCTTACCAATCTACCGAGTAATCTATCTATTTAAAAGCTGATTGCCTTCCTGTTTTAAATAGGTTCGCGTTATGGAGTTAGAATTTCGGGCATTACGCGAAAATCGTAGCGAGATGCAAAGACCAGAAGTGAGATTCCTGATCGCGCTTCACGCGGTTGCGGTTACGCTTGTCAGGAATGACGAAAAATGATAGTGGCAAATGGAATAGTGAAATTAAATCCAGCTCAGTCAATCCCAACCAACGCGCGTATGTACTGTTGACGTTCGAAGTATTCCGGTTGTTTGGAGTTTTTATGGCTCATCTTGCCGCGGAAATCATCGAGGGTTTCGTATCCTTTGGCCTCCATCCACTTTTCTACTTCATCCAGAATCACCCGAATCTGACCCATGCCATGGAGGTAAAGGGTAGAACAAAGTTCTACTGCCCTGGCGCCAACGAGGATTTGCTTTACTACTGCCTCGCCATCATGAATGCCGGTATTGCCCACGAGCGAGCATCCTACCTGCTGGTACAACAGGGAAATCCATCGCAAGGTATTCGACATCTCGGCGGGTGTACTGTACCTGTTCTTCGATTCCTGAGTTAAATTCTGAATGTTGATGTCGGTCTGGTAAAACCTGTTGAACAAGACAATCGCTGAAGCGCCGGCGACTCTCACTCCTTTGGCCACTCGCGGCATAGAAGTGAAATAGGGGCCAAGTTTTACAGCGATAGGAATATTTATTTTATGCTTTACGCTTTCGATGATGGAATAAATGTGCTTTTCTATTTTATCAGGATCTTCATCAAATTCCCCGGGCATCACGGCGATGTTGAGCTCCAGCGCATCGGCGCCTACGGCTTCAATGTATTTTGCAAATTCCGTCCAGCGGTCATTTGTAACACAGTTAAGGCTGGCGATGACCGGAATGTCCACTGCCTCTTTGGCTTGTTCAATGATTTTCAGGTATTGGTCGGCATTCATATCCAGACCCATACGCTGTATATAATCATATTCCTCGGAATGGAATGCTGGTATCGAACTATTTGAAAGCGCCTTCACATCGGCATTGATTTGCTCCTCGAAGAGCGACTTCAACACCACAGCACCTGCACCAGCATCTGCACAGCGCTTCACACCTTCCGCGCTATGGGTGAGACTGCAACTGGAAACGATGACGGGGTTTTTCAGATTCAACCCCATGTATTTAGTAGCCAGATTTACCATGTCATTCGATTTTAAATTTTTAAACAAGTCCGGCAAAACCCATGAACGCCATGGATAGCAGGCCGGCAATTAGTAAAGATGTCGGAACGCCCTTCATCCCTTTCGGAAGGTCCATCAGCTCCATCTGTTCGCGCAATCCAGCGAATATGACTAGCGCAAGACCAAAACCCACCGCTGTTGATATGGAAAAGACGACACTTTCAATCATATTAAAATTATTCTTGATCACCAGAATCGCCACGCCGAGAATCGCACAGTTGGTCGTGATCAGCGGCAGATAAACGCCAAGCGCCTGGTAGAGCGCCGGACTGACTTTCTTCAGAATGATTTCCACCATTTGAACCAATGCGGCAATGATGAGAATATAAGAAATGGTCTGAAGGTAGGTGATTCCCAGTGGCACCAATACAAAATGCTGCACCATATAGGTGACCATCGTAGCAAGAGTCAGTACGAAAACCACTGCTGCCGACATACCCAAGCTGGTTTCTACCTTATTGGAAACGCCGAGAAAGGGGCAAATTCCCAGGAACTGGCTGAGGACTATATTATTGACGAATATCGCTCCGAAAACTATGATGAAGTATTCCATATAATCAGGCAGTTTTTTTGATTCGGTTAACAAAAGCTATTAAAAACCCAAGGGCAATGAATGCGCCCGGAGGTAATATGAAAAGTAGGATGCCATCGGCTTCCACGAGCTTTATACCAAAAAATGACAAATTGCCCAGAAGTTCCCGAATGATTCCCAGCATCGTAAGGGCAAAAGAGAATCCTAAACCCATGCCCAGTCCGTCCAATGCTGAGGAAACGACATTGTTTTTCGAGGCAAATGCCTCAGCTCTTCCAAGCACAATACAGTTTACCACGATAAGCGGAATAAAAATGCCGAGCTGCTCATGGACTTCCTGCGCAAAGGCCGCCATGACCAGGTCCACAACAGTAACGAATGACGCAATGATGACGATATAGGCCGGGATACGGACTTTGTCAGGAATAAAACCCTTGACAAGTGATATCACCATATTGGACATGAGGAGTACGAATGTCGTTGCCAGGCCCATTCCCAATCCGTTGATCGCCGAAGACGATACTCCGAGTGTAGGACACATGCCCAGCAGCAACACGAAAACGGGATTTTCTTTAATAAATCCCTTGGTGATGGTTTGTACGTTATTCATGTTTTCCTCCTTTCATATACGAATCATACGCTTGTTGAACTGCCTGGCCAAATGCCCTTGACGTAATGGTGGCGCCGCTGAGGGCATCTACCTGCCCACCGTCTTTTTTTACTTTCAAATTGAAGTCTGCCGGGTTCTTGCCAAGGAATTGGTTTTTAAACTTGTCATCGTTCATTTTGGAGCCGAGACCCGGGGTTTCCTTGTGTTCCAGTACGGAAATTTTATTAATGGTACCATCGGGCATGAATCCCACCATGAGCCACACATTTCCGCTGTAGCCATTCGGCGAGTAGGTTCGTATTGCGTTTCCAACGTTTGTACCGCCCATAATTGCAGGATATATCTCAAGGCTGTCTGTTGCATCTACTGTAGGAATCTTATACATATCCTCTACGGGATTATTGTCAAATTCCGCAACAACCTCGCGAATGGCCTTGGCTTTTTTAGCTTTCAGGGCTTCGGCAATCGGCTCCTTGGTTATTTCATAGACATAGCCCAAGACAGAGGAAGAGAGAATGGCAACAACCACCAGGCTGAATACCATATTGAATAGGGTTGATTCTTTCTTAGCCATTTTTTACCTCCCCGAATCTTTTTGGTTTAATGTATTTATTCATGAGCGGTACAAATCCATTCATGATGAGTATGGCGAATGATACACCTTCCGGATACGACCCGAATACGCGGATAATTACCGTGAGAAATCCAATGCCCGCGCCGTAAATGAGCATACCGCGTGTGGTCATCGGTGAAGTGACATAGTCCGTCGCCATAAAGAATGCGCCAAGCAATGCGCCACCGCTCAACAGATGAAATGCTGGATCTAAGAATTTCTCAGGATTGATGATCCAGAGGATGCCTGTGAAAAGCGCCATCATCCCAAGCATGGCCATCGGCGTATGCCAGGTGACAATTTTTTTCCAGAGCATATAGACGAACCCGAGGATCAGGGCTATGGCCGAAATTTCGCCAACAGAACCACCCATTACTCCAAGGAGCATATCCATGTGCGAGGGCACCTTCTGCATAAGTTCCGAAATCGGCACACCCGCGCTTAAACCTTCCTTGATAAATCCAAGAGGTGTGGCGCCGGTGGCTGCGTCGAAAAGTTGCATCCGCGAGTCTATGGGAATTGGCCAGCTTGTCATGGGAACCGGAAAGGAGATCAACAAGAATACCCGGCCTACAAGAGCAGGGTTAAATGGGTTATTACCCAATCCGCCAAAGGCTACCTTTCCAAAAGCGATGGCCACAAAGCTTCCAATAATAATCGCCCACCAGGGGAGGTTGCTCGGTATGTTAAAGGCCAGCAACATGCCGGTGATGATCGCCGATCCGTCTGAAATCGATGGCTCCCTTTTCAGCATATAGCGAACCAACAGGTACTCAAATGCCGCACAACTCAATACTGCCAGTGCAGTTACGTAAAGTGCGCCAATCCCGAATACATACACCGACACAGCAAATGCCGGCAACATAGCGATGATCACACCATACATCAGCCGCCTGACGCTTTCGCCCGAGTGGATATGCGGTGATGGGGATACGGTTAAAAATTGTGTACTCATCAGTTCTTCCGTGCTTTAATAATGGATGTTACAGTTCTTTTTCCAAGCCTGATATAATCGAGCAATGGCCTATCTGACGGGCAGGCGAATGAGCACGAGCCGCATTCGATGCAGTCGAGCGCTTTTTCCTTTTCCGCGCGTTCAAAAAGTTCCTTTTGCGTAAGGGTCATAAGAAGATAAGGCTCCAGCCCCATAGGACATACCGTCACACATTTGGTGCAACGTATACATACTTTCATGTGGCCGCGCTTGGCTTCTTCGTTGGAAACTAGTAATATTCCGGAGGTGCCTTTTGACACCGGAACTTCCAGAGTATTCAGCGCTTTTCCCATCATGGGCCCGCCGCTGATCACTTTGCCGGTGTTTTCAGGAATGCCGCCTGATGCTTCTACCAAATCAGCGATTGGGGTTCCTATTCTTACCCAATAGTTCGCTGGATCTTTTACGTCTTTTCCGGTTACGGTGACTACGCGTTCTATCAGCGGCTTATTTTTTTGGACGGCTTCATATACGGCAAACGCAGTTCCGACATTGTGAACTACTACGCCAACATCGATCGGCAATCCGCCCGATGGCACCTCGCGGTTGAGAACGGCTTTTATCAATTGCTTTTCACCGCCCTGGGGATATTGCACTTTCAGAGGTTGCACAGAAATGCCATTTTCCCCATGGATCATTGAAGACATTTTGTCGATGGCATCGGGCTTATTGTTTTCAATA
>JBGSYX010000055.1:0-11439 GCA_041750735.1 Cyclobacteriaceae bacterium | reverse complement strand
CAGACGCAATCACAATCAGTACTTATCGTGACTGACAAACCCGGCCTTGCAAAACAAGGCGCCGCGATCAATTTTGTTGAAGTGGATGGGAAAATCAAGTTCGAATTGAACCAGGGAAATGCTGAGTCGCACGGACTAAAGGTCTCCGGTTCTTTGACCAGTTTGGCCATTATAGTGTAGACAACCAATTGTTAATCAATTCAATTTAAAAATTTAAACATGAAAAAAATCAGTTATTTATGTGTGATGCTGGCTATGAGTATGCAGGTGTTCGGCCAGGATGCAGAACAGGATTTGTTCGATCTGTCGCTCGAAGAATTAATGAACATTCAAATCGTATCTGCTTCTAAGAAAGCAGAAAGTTCCTTCAAATCGCCACTTTCCTCGACTGTGGTAACCAAGGATGAAATTATGGCCTCCGGCGCTACTACTATTGAAGAGGCGCTACGCCTTGTTCCAGGTATGCTTATAAGAGAAGAAACCAATGGAAACTTTGACGTTCACATCCGTGGAAATGACAACCTTCCTCCGGGTAACTATGTATTTTATACCGAAAACTCCATGAGCCTCGTGATGATCGACGGCCGACCGGTGTATAACTACATTAATGGTGGCACATTCTGGGAAGCGCTTCCAATTAGTCTGGTAGATGTGGAGCGAATAGAAGTAGTTCGCGGACCTGCCACGGCGCTTTACGGACCGAATGCGGTTACAGGCGTTGTCAACATCATTACGCGAAAGGCCGTAGAGAAGAATGTGTCGGTCAATGGAAGTGCCCAGATCGGTACTAAAAACACAGGTATCTATGATCTTTCGGCCGGTACAAGCCTGATGGATAATAAACTCAAAATCCGTCTGAGCGGAAACATTGAAGAGCGCGACAGAGATATGGAGGAATACTATTCATATTATCTTGGTGATTATGTGCCGGGGGATCAAGTGGTCGACTATAGTAGCGGAGGAACAGATCCAGACCGTTTTCCCAGGCCGGAGATTGCCAAAGAACGCAAGGGTGCAAATGCATTTATTAATTACGATGTGAATGATAAAATTAACTTCAGTGTCAGCGGTGGTCTTCAGGAAAGTTTGGCGCAGTCGGTGTTCATGGAACAAACCTCTGCCCCGGTAAACCTGCGTTCTAATGACACCAAATATGTGAATGCAATAGCCAATGTAGGAGGGCTGTATGCACAATATTCATATAATAAAGGCATGACAAACACCTTAGCCGGCAAAGAGTTTGCGGATGCCAACACAGATAATTGGGCTGCATATGATTTTGACATGACGAGTATATTCGTGGAGTACGACCTGCCTTTAGGTAAACTCACACTGCGTCCGGGTATCAATTACCAGCAATCTACCTATAGCGACATGGCTTTTAGGGGCAATACAGGAGAGAGTTCTATCGGTGGCGAGCGTACGTTGTCCAATGCCGGATACTATCTTCGTGCTGATTTTAAACCGACAGATAAAATTCGACTTGTCGGTGCTCTGCGCATGGACAGCTACAACGTGCCCGATGACAATTATTTTACTTTCCAGTTTGTAGGTACCTACAACGTGAACGAAAACAATCTACTCCGCGCCACATATAGCCGGGCTAACCGCGGCCCCTTCATGATGGATTCATATGCAGACTATGGTTTCGGCAATGGCATAACCGGCCCTCGCATCGAATACGTAGGATCGGAAGAGCTGATTTTGCCTGTGATGGATATGGTGGAGCTTGGGTATCGGGGCGTGCTTTCATCTAAAATGTCCCTGGATCTGGAAGTATTCCATTCCGTAACCACTGATATTACCAGCTTTGAGCCAACATTTTTTGGAATAGATCCTAACAAAGGAATCTACCTGAAGTATGAATATATAAACCTGGACCTCAAGGCCAAACAAACAGGTGTCACATTTAGCTACAATTTTGCTCCATCGAGCAAAGTGCAGCTGAGAGCCTATGCCACTATCCAGAGCACTCAACTTGAAGACTATGACAAGAAAGTAACGCCAGTGGCTTTCAATCCTCAGACGTTTACCTTTAGCCTACCAACGGTAGAGAGGATGAATACGACGCATAAACAAACGCCATCAATTTACGGTGGGGTAACTGGAAACTTCCGCCCGGTTGAGAAATTCAACGTCTTTGCAGGGGTTTATTACCTTGGCAGTCAGACCTACAGACACGATTATGCAGCAAATGACGAGTCTAAGGGACAGATTGAAATGCCAGGTAGGGCAGTTGTGAACATCAAGGCTTCCTACCAGGTGTATAAAAACAATAGCGTGTTTATCAATGCAAGGAACGCTTTCAACACCACAGCTTCCGAGTTTGGCTTTGCTGATGAAATCGGTGGCTTATATCTCGCCGGTGTAAATATTGCTTTTTGATTGTTGTCTGATAAATAATGTGCAAAATGTCCGGGATTTCTTCCGGACATTTTTGTTTTTATAAAGCATTGCTACAAATACTTCGTTGAACAATAATTTTTATGCAGGTAGTGAAAAGGCAGAATTAGAACATTTCTGGCGCCTTGTTCATAAGTGCTTATTGATCTAAGCCATCTCTTTTTTTTAAAGCAAAACTTTAGGTTTAAAGTTTCAACCAATCAAAAAGCCTGTTCGTCGAACAATTTCACCTGTTCGTGATTTATGGGTTTTTAATGCTTTTTTGCGAATCCACCCTCTGGCAGGTAAGCATTTTTATAGACCAGAACAAAACCGCTTCTGAACTACTCTACCACATAGTTCCTTACTCATCACAACATTCAGCCATTCAGAAACGAGGAGGAATAGTAGTATTTTAGTATGGTCTAAACAGATACGTTACGCAACGAAGGGCATGAAAAAGCTGATATCCATACTACTGATCCAATTGGCATCATACACAATATATGCTCAAAGCGCCCAGCTACAGGGTGATATTATATTCAGGATTACCCAGCATATATCCTGGCCACTCATGGATTCAGAGTACAAGTTTGTCATCGGTGTCATTGGCAGCGAAAATGACTTCAATGCTTTGCAACAATTGGCCGCAGAAAAGAAAAGTATCCAAAATTATCCGATCGAGGTTCGCTTTTTCAATTGTACAGATAAAATTACGGAGTGCAATGTCGTTTACGTTTCAGAGGAATGCCTCCTTGGTATCGATAAGATTTTAAAAGAGACAAAGACCGCCCCAGTGCTTGTCATAACCAGTCAGCCGGGCTATGCAGTGCTTGGATCAATCATCAATTTTGTGGAATCGGAAGGTAAGGTATTTATTGAACTAAACGAAAAGAAGGCTTTGAAGTGCGGACTCGAGGTGTCAGCAGCTTTAAGGGAGATTGCCGTCGTGATATGAGCCACAAAAAGGAATGGAGCAAGTTTATTAAATAGCCTGAACTCAGTTTTGCAGGAAAAAATTATTTGAATTCCGCACAATTATCCACGTCCATTGATCCTGAATTCCTCCAATTATAATAAATTCGGGTACATTTTTTTAACCCAAAATCATCCTGTCATGAAAGCATCATTTTTACTCTGCCTTATCGCTCTACTATCCATGTCCTGTCATCAACCTAAGTGGCAACTTGCCTGGTCAGACGAATTTGATATTCCGGGCCTTCCCGATTCCGCAAAATGGAACTATGAAGAGGGATTTGTCCGAAACAATGAAGCGCAGAATTATATGCAGGGGCGCATGGAAAATACGCGAATTGAAAACGGCACCCTTATCATCGAAGCCCGTCGCGAATCGGAGATCGATTCTACTATCAGTTCGGCAAGTATGATAACACGAGGGAAGAAGGATTTCTTGTATGGCAGGGTTGAAGTAAAAGCCAAGCTGCCAACAGGTGTCGGCACATGGCCCGCCATCTGGATGTTAGGCAATAATATCGACGATATTGGCTGGCCTGATTGTGGCGAGATCGATATTATGGAAAACGTTGGCTTTGATCCCGACACTATCCATGCCAATATCCACACAAAGGCCTACAACCACGTGATGGGAACTAACAAGGGCAATAAGATAGGCGTGAAGGCACCATATGATGACTTCCATGTGTATGCGGTTGAGTGGTTTGCCGACAGCATGAATTTCTTTGTCGATGATCAGAAATACTTTTCATTTCAAAACGAAAAGGCCGGTAATGATGCCTGGCCATTCGACAAACCGCATTACCTTATTCTTAACATAGCCATCGGCGGTGGCTGGGGCGGCCAGCGGGGCATCGATTACAGCATTTTCCCACAGCAAATGGTGTTGGATTATGTGCGGTATTATGAGTGGAGGTAGCTGTTGATAGCTATTAGCTGTTAGCCACAAGCTGCAAGATACAAGATACAAGTTACAAGCCATGTTCCTAAGGAACACTACAAACATCCGGGACAGGGTTTTAATACTGCCCAAAAAAGAAATGTCATTATAGGTTATATGAAAAATATCTTATTTACTTCAGTATTTCTGATTGGATTGAGTTGCCAACAAAATAAAAAGGTTTTACCTCCTGATATTACCACTTCTCAAAATGATGAACCCAGCTACTACCATAGTGTGCAAGAGAAAGTTCTGGATCGAGAATATAAGATTACTCGCGTTATTTCAGATGGCATAACTACTTACGACACCATCTTTTTAGATTCAATTGTTGAGAAAATTTTACCAGAGAGTACTGTTAGAATTGGTGATTCTCAATACTTACTTTTCTCAAAGTTCGCTATTGAAGAACCCATGAAGTTCGAATTGTCTTACTATCCCTCAACGCAATATATTTCTAGAATTGATACTAGTATAGTTCTTAAATTTGAAGATGTGTTAATCGAAAAAAATTCAATCGAATTTATAAATAGCCCTTTAGAATTAGGAGATTGTTGTGGTGGTGATTGTTCAGACGCGTTGTTATTTGATTTTAAAAAGGCTCAATCTTTAGATCCATCGAATTATATCTATTTGATAACCACTGTATATGAGGAATTAAGTAAACATATATTAGTGAAAGACAATAATGGTGAATTGGTCAAACTTTTTGAAATAGAATCTTCGAATAGGTATTTACGCTTTGATATAAAAAACGACACAATATTGTGGACAAATTATTGGAGCTACACAGACGAACAAGACTACGTTGAGAAACAATTTCAATATGACCTACTAAATTTTGAAGTATTAAAGGACTCGGTAGTCCCCTAACTGGCGCAAGTCTGCGACTTAGACAAGGGAATGAAATGCAGAGTTGCAACTCGGACAATTGAAAATAAATAATTGAGTAGTCCATTTTTACAACAAAGCCAGCAGCCAGCAGCTAATAGCTTTTTCAAAAACTCCCCTCCAGGTAAAAATCGCTAGTATTGCAATAGATGGTTGAGTAGAAACAAAAGCCCGGTCGGTTGGTGTCCATTCTCCTGTCAAGTTTCAGGACTGGGGCTCCAATAGCACACCCCAGGTACAGGCTTATGGTATTATTGGCTCGTTGTGCCATTATTTTTTGCTGTCCCCCCGTAACCTCAATGCCGTAATCTGATCTCATTACGTCGAATAGCGATTTGTTTTCAAAGCTTTTCTGGGTGAACCGCGGGATATTGATATTGGGAATAAAACTTATTTCATATAACACAGGCGAACCATCTACAATTCGGGAGCGCTCCAGTTTGATGCAACCAGACTCTAGTTCTATTTTGCTGAGGTCAAAGGGAAATTCATCGGGAAAGCGGCCCGAAGTCAGTTTGCCTATTTGCCTCGTTTCGAGATTGTGTTTTCCTACCCCCGTCGTAGTGCCCTGCAATGATAAGATTCCGATGCCTTTGGGCATAGAGCGGACGATGCTTCCCTTTCCCTGGCGTTTCAGGATATATCCTTCCGATTCCAACCTCGATAAAGCTTGCCGTACCGTTGGCCTCGTCACTTCATGTATGGTACACAATTCATTTTCGGAAAGCAGTAAGCTCCCTTCAGGATAATGCCCATCAATGATATGACTGCGAAGGAGTTCATACAACTTGCGATGTTGAGGGATGATATGTTTTTTAGCGTTGGCCAATTCTTTTCTAACAAGCTACCAATTTAATAAATCCAACATGTATTTACAAGTTAATTCTGTTTTATCACTATAATGGTGAATTTTACTCACTTTACGAAATATATTTAATTACAACTTGTAAATACAAGTTCGCTGATTTAACTTTACATAACAATACATTTTTAATCAAGCTAACATGGCAGAAGCGGTCATCATGCCCCGCCAGGGACAATCTGTAGAAAGTTGCATTTTTTCAGAATGGCACAAGAAGCCGGGAGATAAGGTATCGAAGGGAGATTTGTTGTTCTCCTACGAAACTGATAAGGCGGCATTTGATCAGGAAGCATCGACCGAAGGAATTTTGCTGGCTGCATTCGCCAAAGAAGGTGATGAGATAGCGGTGCTCTCCGTCATTGGTGTGATAGGACAGGTAGGTGAATCCATCAAAGAATTTACAGATTCCACAGTAGCGGCGCCACCTGTTGATGTTACCAAAGTTACTGATGAAACAAAAACCAAAATATTCCAGCAAGCACCTACTTCGGAGATAACTACTGCCGGAGAAATAAAAATTTCACCTCGGGCCAGAAACCTGGCGAGGCAGGAATACCTTGACATAGCTTCCATTCCGGGCTCCGGACCGGAAGGTCGGATTATTGAGCGCGATATTCAGGGTGCGCTACAATTAAAGCCTAAAGCCACACCGCTTGCCAAATCCATCGCCGCACATGACCATGTCGCCTTGCCGGCGAAAGGCACCGGAATTGGCGGGAAAGTACTCGCGTCGGATGTGCGGTTTAAACCGTCTGAGCCTTTAGCGAATGACTACACGGACAAGAAGATTTCCAACATCAGGAAAATCATCGCGCAAAATATGTACGAGTCGCTGGCCAACACGGCCCAGCTGACCTTGCATACCAGCGCCGACGCGAGGAAAATTCTCGCTACTCGCAAACTCCTGAAAGAAAAAATGGCCAAAGGCTATACCTATAATATTACCATCAATGACATGGTGAGCCTGGCAACAGTACGAGCACTGCTGAAGAATCCGGACATCAATGTGCATTTTATGCCTGAAAGTATCCGGTATTTTTCCAACGTCCACCTTGGCTTTGCAGTCGATACTCCAAGGGGTTTAATGGTTCCCACTGTTAAGAATGCCAATCACCTGACTTTGGAAGGACTGTCGGCCACGATGAAAAGTTTGGCTGAAGCTTGTCAGAAAGGAAGCGTCGATCCGGAATCGCTCAAAGGCGCCACATTTACCATCACCAATCTGGGCGGATTTGGCATAGAAATGTTCACACCAGTGCTCAATCCACCCCATGCGGGCATTTTGGGAGTGAATACCATTACTCCTCAACCAGCCGATCTCGGCGACGGTGTTTTCGGATTCATTCCGAAAATAGGCCTGTCGCTCACCTTCGACCACCGCGCATTGGACGGAGCGCCTGCCGCAAGGTTCCTGCAGAGTGTGGTGGAAGAAATCGAAAAGTTTGAGATTTAGCCAGATAATTATCAATCAGAATATATCATAGTAAAGAAATAGATCATGCCAAAAGTAGAATTCATTGACCCAAAAATAGAAAGACAATCGGGGGAGATTAAACTGACTCCGATTCCGGTGAATCAGTACAACAAATCCATCGAAGACGAAAAGCTCAATTACACCAAAGAGGAGTTCATCAGGATATTCCGCGACATGGTCGTAATCCGCGAGTTCGAAACCATGCTCAACGAAATAAAGATCAGCAGCGAATACAGGGGGATAAAATACAACCATCCGGGCCCTGCGCACTTATCGATCGGACAGGAAGCGTCTGCAGTTGGTATGGCATACCTGCTGGACGAAAACGACTTTGTTTTCGGGTCGCACCGCAGCCATGGTGAAATTCTCGCCAAAGGATTATCCGTAATTAGTAAAATGGATGATGCCCGGCTTATGGGTGTGATGAAAAATTACTGGGATGGAGCCACATTAAAACCTGTTGCCAAAGAGCATCAGGGAACAGTGAATGATCTGGCGATTGATTTCCTTCTGTACGGAACGCTGGCAGAAATATTCGCCCGCGAAACAGGATTCAATAAAGGGCTTGGCGGATCGATGCATGCGTTTTTTACGCCATTCGGAGTTTACCCGAACAATGCTATCGTTGGTGGCTCCGGAGATATCGCCGTAGGCGGGGCTTTATTCAAAAAAGTTAATAAAAAGCCAGGGATTGTGGTGGCCAATATCGGTGATGCTTCTATGGGATGCGGACCGGTTTGGGAAGGCATGGTGTTTTCTTCTATGGATCAATTCAGGCTTTTGTGGGAAGGAGAATACCAGGGAGGTCTGCCGATTATTTTCAACTTTATGAACAACCAGTACGGCATGGGCGGACAAACACGTGGCGAAACCATGGGTTACGATATGTTGGCAAGGGTAGGGGCGGCCTTCGCACCTTACCAGATGCATGCCGAGCGGGTTGATGGATACAATCCATTGGCAGTGATTGATGTGTTCAGGAGAAAGAAAAAAATACTGGAAGAGAAAAAGGGCCCTGTTCTATTGGATACGCTTACATATCGGTTTAGCGGGCATTCACCTTCGGACGCATCGTCGTATCGCACTAAAGAAGAAATCGAAGCATGGCAGCAGGTCGATAGTATTATAGATTACAGCAAGTCACTCGTTAAGGCCGGAATTGCTACACAGGTTGACCTCGACGATATCAGGAATGGAATAATAGGAAAAATTGAACGAGTGTTGAAACTTGCAATCGACGACGCCATTTCACCAAAGATGGACCTTATCGCCAATCCTGATGGTATTGAGAAAGTGATGTTTTCCAATGGTTCGGTTGAAAAATTTGATGATCGACCGGTAGAAGTGAACCATCCTCTGGCAGAAAATCCAAGGGTGCAGCAGATTGCAAAGAAGGAGCGATTCGGAATAAAGGACGGCAAGGAAGTTGGCAAGATGAAAGCTTATCAACTCCGCGATGGACTTTTTGAAGCTATTATCGACAGATTTTACAAGGATCCAACGTGTATCGCTTTTGGCGAGGAAAACAGGGATTGGGGTGGCGCCTTTGCAGTTTATCGCGGCATGACGGAAGCGCTTCCCTATCATCGGCTGTTCAACAGTTCGATCTCGGAAGGGGCCATCATGGGCGTAGCTGTTGGTTACGCACTTTGTGGAGGCCGGGTGATTCCAGAGATTATGTATTGCGATTTTCTCGGACGATCGGGCGATGAAGTTTTCAATCAATTGTCCAAGTGGCAGGCGATGAGCGCCGGTTATCTGAAGATGCCCGTCGTGATGCGAGTATCAGTGGGCTCAAAATATGGGGCTCAGCATTCGCAGGACTGGTCCTCACTGGTAGCTCATGTTCCTGGATTAAAAGTGATATTCCCAACAACACCTTATGACGCAAAGGGTCTGTTGAATTCCGCGCTTCAGGGCACCGACCCGGTGATTGTGTTCGAAAGCCAGCGTATATACGATATTGGAGAATTATTCCACGAAAGTGGCGTGCCGGAAGGATATTATGAAATCCCCATTGGTGAACCAGATATTAAAAGGGTTGGAAAAGATGTAACGATTCTCACGATCGGCTCAACGCTGTACACAGCGCTGGATGCGGCAAAAATCCTCCAGGAGAAATACGGGATGAGCGCCGAGGTGATCGATGCCCGTTCAATCGTGCCGTTTAATTATGACCTCGTTATAGAATCAGTAAAGAAAACGGGCCGGATCATCCTGGCCAGCGATGCCTGCGAGCGCGGATCTGTACTGAATGAAATGGCGCAAACCATTACAGAAACAGCCTTTGATTATCTCGATGCACCACCTGTAGTGGTCGGTTCACGAAACTGGATAACCCCGGCGTATGAGTTGGAGCAATATTTCTTCCCTCAAAAAGAATGGATACTGGATGCAATACACACCAAACTCATTCCACTTTCCGGTCATGTGCCGGCCAATGATTTTTCATCAGTAGAACAATTAAGACGCAATAGGCTTGGCGTTTAAGAAACTTGTCCTTTTTGGCGCCGGAAAAATCGGCAGGTCATTTATTGGCCAGATTTTCAGCCGGGCTGGTTTTGAGGTGCTTTTCATTGATGTGGATGAAAGGGTCATTAATGAACTAAATCGTCGCCGGGAATATCGCGTACTGATAAAAAGTGACGAAGGCGATTCTGAGATTATTGTGAAAAATGTCAGAGGTGTTTTGGTAAGTGATGAGGATCAGGTGCTCGGAGAGTTGGCGGAATGTACGATAGCCGCGACAGCTGTTGGACCGCAAGCCTTGCCTGGAGTTTGTGCGATTATTGCGAAAGGCCTGGAACGTAGGAATAAAAAAAGCGTTGATTTTCCATTAGACATTATTCTCGCAGAAAACCTCCGTGATGCTGCCGCTTTCGCGGAAAGGGAAATTGCAAAAAACCTAACGGAACCCATGAATCTTGCACGAATTGTCGGACTGGTAGAAACAAGCATAGGCAAGATGGTGCCGATAATGCCTGCCCAACTTTCGGGTAGTGATCCATTACTGGTATTTGCTGAGCCCTATAACACGCTGATTCTGGACAAAAAAGGCTTTAAAAATCCATTACCCGATGTACCGGAACTGGCTCCAAAGGAGAATATGCCTGCGTGGGTCGACAGGAAATCGTTTATCCATAACCTCGGCCATGCCGCGGCGGCGTACTATGGGTTTGCACGATATCCGGAATTGATATATCTCCACGAAGTGATGGCGAGGCCTGATGTGCATCTGACTACGCGCGCGACCATGCTGCAATCGGCGGATATACTCATGCGGCATTATCCCGGAGAATTTACCATTGAATCTTTAACGGAGCACATCGACGATCTACTCCATCGCTTTTCCAACAAGGCACTTGGAGATACAGTTTATCGGGTCGGGCAGGACTTGTATAGAAAACTCAGTCCGGAAGATCGGCTCGTTGCACCGCTGAAGCTGGCATTAAAGTACAGGATGCCCTATGACAAAATCCTGAATATCATTGTATGGGCCATTAGTTTCCGGGCCGTGGATGAACTCGGATTGCGAAGCGCCAGTGATCTGAAATTCAGCGAGGAAGCCAAGAAGGGCATTTCGCATATTCTCGAAAGTGTCTGCGGACTTGCGATTGGACAATATACATCGCTTTATCGGCAAGCTGATGCATTGGCGTACTCATCGCAGTGACGAATACGAAAAGCGTCATCGCGAGGTACGAAGTGATCTCTTGTTAAAGAGGGAAATTGATTCTTCACCGCCCTGAAAACCAGGCTGTTCATCGCAATGACTTGTATAAACTTTAAGATAAAAGAAGCGTGACCAGTAAAGGCGGAGTTGTTTATATTATGACAAACAAAAAGTATGGCACTCTCTATATTGGCGTGACTTCAGATTTAGTAAGTAGAGTATATGATCATATTGATAAAAAG
>JBGSYX010000054.1:0-12865 GCA_041750735.1 Cyclobacteriaceae bacterium | reverse complement strand
GATTTGTAATCCAAGCGTATTTTGTAGATTTGAAATAATGGCGTAGTTGCAACCTGCGTCCGGATAAATACTCGCGAAATTTTACTTTTTAGCCAATTCCCAAAATCATGATCAATACGGAAAATAATTCTCGCCGCAATTTTTTGAAAAAAGCCGGTGAAGCTACCGCAGTACTTGCTGGCGTAACAGCAACAGGATTCTCATGCTCCACCGCCGATAGTGTAGAAAAAGATAAGAACAACGGAGGGACCATATTCAAAGGAAAGCCAACATCCCTGGCCGACAGGATTGACCGTGTAAAAATAGCTGCCATGGGTATGCAGCGCTACGATTGGGAACAGGGAACACTGGCCCAGGCTTTTCTCGAGTATGGCGATTATGACATGACGATATCTTTGGCTCGGGCAGCAATTATGCGCCAGGAAAATGGGCGGTTTTCGGTTCTGAAAGGAAACGGACCAATTACCGATTGTTCGAGTGTGGGAGAAGCTGTTTTGTTTTCGGGTGATCTTACTAGCGATCCAATGTTTAAAAAAGCTGCCGATGAAATGCTTGCTGTTTTTAAAACATCCGATCACAAAGACGAAAATGGGATTCTTTACCATACTCAGGAACCGACCAAATGGATGATGAGCGATGCAAATTACATGCTCCCTCCTTTTTTAGCGGCTTGTGGTGAGTACCAAGAAGCCATAAAGCAAATAGACGGTTGGCGCAGTTATCTGTATAACGATAGGGAAAAACTGTATTCTCATATCTGGGATTGCGAAAGCAATAAATTCAAGCGTGAGGATTTCTGGGGAACAGGAAGTGGCTGGTCGGCTGCCGGATTTGTCAGGGTTATCGACTTGCTGCCCGACAACATGATGGAAGATAAGAAAAAGCTCATTGGTTATGTGAATGATTTATTAGAAGGGTGCCTAAAATATATGAGAGAAGACGGAGCCTTTCATGATGTAGTAAATAATCCAGATACCTTCCTCGAAGTGAATCTTTCACAAATGATGGCTTATACCATTTTCAGGGGTGTCGCCGCCGGTTATGTCGATTCGAAATTAATTGAAAAGGCCGAGTTGATGCGTAAAGCTTCGAACGACCGGGTGGATGAATATGGATATATTCACGACGTTTGCGGTTGTCCCCACTTTGACCGCAGCTATTTTTCACCGGAAGCCCAGGCTTTTTACATCCTAATGGAATCGGCTGCCCGCGACCTTGCAAAAAAGTAATACTTATTAGAAGGACACGACATCTTAAACTTAACCAATGCTATATCCAACTATTATATTTATTTGAAGTAACATAATAAACATAAACCAATGCATAAACTCCTACTTTATTTGTTTGTCGGCATCACACTTTTGGGTTGCGACAGTAAGAAAAATGACTCGCTCACCATCGTAGAAAATAATTTTCTGAAAATTTCTGTGAGCAATACAGAATCAACCTTGTGGGAATACATCTTACCCAATACAGGTAAAATTTTCTCGTTCCAGGCGCCAATAGTTGAAATTGACGGAAGTATCCACACCGCCCTGATGTCGTCCGTGATATTGGCTGGAAATCCTCAAGTCCTCCGTAACGGCGTGAATGAATATGTGGTAGAGGGCAACTTGAAAGAACCATCCGACATGACGATGCGCATTATTTTTCAGGTATCTGAAAATAACCCAATCGTGAAATTCAGGTATGAACTGTTCAGTAAACAACCTCATAAACTGACCAAATCAACCGGATTTGATCAAATCAATTATTTCACAGTATCATTCAGTGCTCTGGATAACATCAAAGAAGTCCGATTCTCCGAATTTAATGAGATGGTTCATAGTTTTTTCCTGTCGGAACGGGAACTGGAGCAAAAGCACTTTTCGGACAGCACGAGTGTCATGGGGCCAATGATGGTTGGTTCTGATGGCTCCTATTCATTTTTAACGGCCTACGAGCACGGCTCGCAGGTGCCTGATAATTTTCTGGAATATCAGTTAAACCCAAACAAAACTATTTCCCTCAAGGCTGTCAAGGGAAATTATTATGATGGATTTACGATTAGTGAAAATTCCCCATTTCAGACGATATGGTTCGAAACCGGGGCAGTGGTAGGCACTGAAAATCATCTTGCAAAAAACTACCGGGAATTTGTATTGCGCTACATGAGCCAGAACTCTGAAAGTCGCAAACCCTATATTTTCTACAACACCTGGAATTTCCAGGAACGCAACCGCCATTGGTACAAGAAACCGTATCTGGCAGATATGACCTATGACAGGATGATGAAAGAAATTGATGTGGCGCATCAAATGGGCATTGAGGTATTTGTGGTTGATGCTGGCTGGTTCGAGAAAACCGGCGATTGGACGCCCAGCCCTACACGGTTTCCCGATGGACTGAAAGCTGTAAGTAAAAAATTGAAGGATAACGGGATGAAACTTGGCCTGTGGTTCAACCCGACCGTGGCTGCTGTGTCGAGTAATATGTTGAAAAACCATCGCGATTGTGTTCGTTCGGTCAATGGCAGTGAGGGAAATCCTTGGCCGGTTTGGGAAACTGAGGAGAGCTATGGAATGTGCCTTGTCAGTCCATATCGCGACGCCTTCGCGGATGAACTAATTCGCCTTAACAAAGAGTTGGGTGTTACTTATTTCAAGTGGGATGCTATAGGCCAGTACGAGTGCAACGATCCTCGCCATTTTCATGGCAATGAAAACAACACTCCCCAGGAGCGCATGGAATCGTATGCGTTTGAAATCGGCAAGTCCATGAGTTATGTGGTGGATAAGCTGGTGAAAGAATGCCCTGAGGCCATCGTAGATTTTGATATTACAGAAGGTGGTCGTACGGTAGGACTCGGATTTTTATCGAGTGGTAAATATTTCCTCATCAACAATGGACCCTACTATTTCAATTACGATATCCCTTTCGATCGTGAACATGGCCAATGGAATATTTTCTTTTTCCCTGGCCCGGCAAGAACCTGGATTTGCCGCACTCCTCTCACATTCGATAAGTGGATACCCACCTCGCTTTTCCTGACGCACTATTTGCCGGATGATCCTTACGAAAATCAATCCATAGCGGTAGCCTCTCTTATGTTAGGGCAAAATGGTATTTGGGGCGATTTGCCCAATATATCAAAGGAAGGAGTTGAATTCTTCAGCAATACACTTTCGCTCTACAAACAGGTTCGTGATGATATGACCGAAACAGCCATGATTCGCAACGGGGCAGTTGGCGGTAGTCCGGAGATATATGAGAAAATAAATCCTGAAAGCGGACGAGGTGCGATAGTAATTTTCTCGAGCCACCCGGGCAAATACAGCTATATTTCGCATAATAAGGTGGATGCATCACATTGGGAAAGTGCTAATGTAAAAGTGCAAATCGACCAGGCAGGTTTGGCTAAAATCGAAACGGAGTTTAAAACGGCAGAGGCTAAAATCATATTCTTTGGGATAAAATAGCACCAATGGGGCACGTTTAGCTGCACGCATGTTTAAGAATGTTGCTGGATTATTTCCGCACCAGCGGCATCCACGTCCACCAGGTGAGGCAGCGCCACATCCATTCGAATGGGCCGTAGTAGAACTTGCTCATCCACCATTTGCTTATCAAAATCTGGATAAACAATACGAGCAGGGATATAAGAAAGGTGTATATATTTCTGAGTTCCGTCAGGAGCCCGAATCCATAGCCATAAAAGAGCGTAGTGCCAATGATGCTTTGGAAGATATAATTCGTCAGCGCCGTGCGACCGTAAGGCGCCAGCACGTTTAATCTATAGCCTTTTTTGCCATTATAAATGGTCAGAAAGGCAGTTAAAATAAATGTGGTCAGACCGATATTCGCCAGGTCCATGGTGTTCATGGCGATCATTGGAGACAATTTACTGAAGTCGATGGGCTGGGGAATTTGCGAAAAATGGATGGCCATTACCACTATACAAACAAGACTGAAGCCCAACGAATACCACATCACGTTTTTGATGATGGACTTCAACTCATCCCATCGTTCGAACAATCGGATTCTACCGATCCACATTCCCACCAGGAAATAACCCATCGTCAGGTAGCCACGGTTGAAGGTGCCAAATTGAAATTCAATTTTCATTAAAAGCCCATTGGTCATGTTATTTTTAAATACCTCCTGAATAGTCCCGAATTTTAAAATGTTATAAGTCTCCAGGGCGTATTTGGAATTCGGGTTGAAGTCCATAAGTCCGAAAAATGTTTCAGAACCCATAATCGAGAAAATGATGAACCGGCCCAGGCCAAGAAAAAGCACTCCGGCGATGACGAGTATCCATCGGTCAGAAACATGGTAAAAAAGCGGAAGCAAAAAGCCGATCAACACGTAGATGGTAAGAATATCTCCACTGTAAAATAAACAGTGAAAAATCCCTATAGCCCCCAGAATGAGCAAGCGCCAGATAAAGCGAAGTCGGTAATCCTTTCCTTTCTTTGCCGAGTTGTCCATCTGAATGTAAAAACTCAGTCCGAACAGGATGGAAAAGAGGGCGAAGAACTTCCCGCTGAAGAATATTTGAATAATACCCACTACAATATAATCGGGGATGCCTTGCAACAATTTAGCTGCTTGCTCTTCCGGAAAAGAGCCGCCAATGAATTGTTCTACAAAATGCACAAGAACAATACCTCCAAGAGCAAAACCCCTGAAAGCATCGATGGAGTAGATCCTATGGTTTTGCTCAATCATGTTTACAGTGCTATGATTTTATGTCTGAATGATTATTCAGGATAATATTCGCAATTCACATCAATTTTAATAAGTGCTATTTTATGAGCGGCATTTTCCCTTTATCAAACCCCTCCTCGAAGAAATTCTGTGAAAGAAAGTCGCACGATGGGAAATGGAACAGCGTTCAGTTTAGCTTGAGTCGGAATACTTATACTACTATTTCCTGATAGTACGTGCATAAAAAAACGGGCCGGCCCGATGACCCTCATGTGGTTCAAACTTTACAGTAATCGTGTTAGAATGGATGTCTTCCGGCAGAGCGTACTCCACATCAATAAATTCTCCATCCTTCTTTCCGCTGATATTTTCAGTAGCAATTTTCTGACCGTTGACCAGAATGTCAAAAGTTTTGGAGCCGGTGAATCCACCCCAATATTCAATGACCAGGGCCATGGGCTGATCTTTTAAAATCTTCATATCAAATGAAAGCCAGCCACCTCGTTCCGTGCCGCGTGCTTTTCGATTATTGAAATTCTCCAGTAAATTCAGCTTGTCCCCTGTAAAGTTGTGGTCGCGTTCCGGTTGCATCTCGCCTGGCTGGAAAGCGTCATAGGTCATTTCCTCAAGTTTCTTTTTTCGTTCAAGCTCCAGTTGATAAGCGACCTGGTGCGCTTCCCATTGCTCTTTGTTGAAAACATCGAAATAGACTGAATAGCGCGAATCGTGAGTTTTATAAAATGGCTTCAGCGTAAAATCTTCCGGATAACCTACGTTCTCAGTCCTAAAAATATTCTTCTGGCTATCCATGGGTTTTAGCCAGGTTTCCGGTGATCTGACTTCTGACAGAAGTACGGGCACGTCCTTTGATTCATTATCTGTTTTACCATTGTACTCTGACAAATCTCCCGCGAGAAGAACAGGACCATTGAAGATGGCGATCCGAGTTGAGTCATCGGGCATAACCTCCAGGCGCAAGGAAAATGGGAAATTCACATCCACCCTATCCCCATCTTTCCATTTCCTTTGGATAACCAAATAACTTCCAGGCTTGCCTTCAACTTTACGTGATCTACCATTGATTTCAATTTGTATTCCGCTCTTTGCCCAAAAAGGATAACGTATGTAAAAGGCAAACTCCTGTGGTTTCTCCAGGGCAAAGCTAAAATGAGTCGCCTGTTCATCAGGAAAATCGGTGTGCTGGGTCAATGACAAACCTTTTTCTTTCCAGTTCAGTTTGCTGGCGATGTACTGACTTTGGTACAATTCATTTTCATTATGGTGATAAATGCATTCACCGTATTTACTGTGTGTTTCCATTCCGGTGCCCACACAGCAAGTAAATGAAAAAGGATCTTCATAGTTTTTGTGTCCACCCATTTCCAGCGATAGATTGTAGATTACCTGTCCTGTCACTGGATGCTGCGAGGAAAGTATATGGTTAAACAATGCTCTTTCGTAGAAATCGGCAACTTCTTCTCGAGGCTCCCAGGAAAATAAATGACCGGAAAGCTTCAGCATATTATAAACGTTGCAAGTCTCCGTGGTTCCATCGCTCAGGCGATTTCGCAATTTATCAGGTTCACCAAAATATTCCTGGTTGCTGTTTCCTCCGGTGACATAGGAATGGTGGTTTACTACAGTAGTCCAGAAGAACTCGGCGGATTTCCGGTAATTTTCCTCGCCCGTTATTTCAAATAACCTCGAAGAGGCAATAAGCTTCGGTATTTGTGTGTTGGCATGCTTCCCTGGTAGAATGTCCTGGTTTTCTGTTAGCGGATCGATGACAGCTTCATGATGAAAAACTCGGGCAATTTCCAGGTATTTTTCTTCACCGGTATCTGCGTAGAGGTCAGTAAGGGTTTCTTGCACGCCACCAAATTCACACTTCAACATCTCCTGAACCTGATCATTGGTTAGCCCCAGGACGATAGAACCAATCCAGTCAGCAAAATTTTTCTCAACTTCCAGCGCCTGCTCATTTCCCAGAAGCCGATAGGTATCGCGCAGGCCGGCCATTACTTTATGGTGTGTATAAAAAGGCGACCAAATCCCATTTAAATCAAAGCCTTGTGAACGAATATCTCCTTTCGCTACCTCTTCTTCAAATATCTTTTTGCCATTACTGAAAGCACCGATATAGCCACCTCCATTCGCTCGCTGAACTTCTGCCAGCTCATTTACAATATAAGCGGCCCGTTCTTTAAAAATCGTATCCCCTGAACTTTGGAACATGAGTGCACATGCACTCAGATAGTGTCCCAGGCTATGCCCGGCAAGCGATTCTGATTCCCATCCGCCATAAGATTCTGCCTTGGGTTGCAGGCCTGCTTCTGTTCTAAACCTGGCTAGCAACCGATCCGGATCGTATTTCAGAAGCGTGCTGATGTTGAGTTCTTCTGCGTGTTTAAAAGGCCCGTCCAATAATTCAACATCTGATAGAGAAAATGGAGTTACCGGATTTGGCACGCCTTCCTGACTTGTAATAACCCTGGAATGGCAGGACAATATTGAAATGGAGATGGCGATAATAAAAAAATGGTGGTGATTCGATCTCAGCATAGCGCTATCTGTTAAATGTTGAGTGCTTTGCGATATTAATTTAGCTCCAATGTAATCCAAAAAATCCAGAATTATTTCTTATAGTAAGGGAATCACTCTCTATAATCCACCTGTTTTTGCGGACAAAAAATTGGTGTTAATGACTAACTGGATTGGCTGTCGTCGTTCTTAACGCACGCTCTGCAAACCTGCCTGCGGTAGGCTTGAAGCGTGCAAGGGATTTCGGATGTGGAATCGACTATTGTCTTGAATTCAAATCCACCGCCTGACCTTGTTTCTATATTCCACATAATTATCCCCGAAAGCCCTATTCAGATATTTTTCTTCTTTTCTTATTACCAAATAGGTAATGCCCAATATTACCAATGGAATAAAGATAAATGTCCAGAGACTTCCTTTGAAGAAAGCAATTGCGACATATAATATCAAAAGACCCAGATACATGGGATTTCTTGAAATAGCGTAAATACCGGTTGTTTGAAGTGAATTTGCCGGTTTAATCGTAACAAGGGTGTTCCTGGTTTTCCAGAATCTTACTAAAGCTGGCAGAGTAATCGTTATACCTAATACCAGAAAAGTCACTCCTGAAATAATTGCAACATTCGTCTGAAAAAACATAACCGGAAGTGGCCATTGTTTTTGGATAGCGATTGAAATTAAAAAGGTCGCAACATATAATAACGGCGGAGGCATATAAACTCCTGGATGGTCTTTTGCTTTCATGATACGGGCTCTTCTTTGTTAAAAAACCCTAGTTGCATCATCACTGCAAAGCGATCGGGAATTCCCCAATGTTCCACTAATAGTCCGTTTTCAAAACGGAAAATATCCATAATGTCCAGCGTGATTTTGATGCCTGAGGGCGGTATGTTCATAAATCTTCCTGATTGTATGGCAGTAGCCTTGTAATGCGTCCATATAGTGTCGCCATCACGAACACTTTTTTGCAATGCATAATGAAGGTTAGAAAGACTGCTGTGGAGTTGGGTAATAGTTTTTTTAAGTCCTTCCTTGCCGGGATTGCCGCCAAACTGATGTTCGATAAAATCTTTACTAATCCATTGGTCAATAATTTGGAGGTTGGCCTCTCCAAAGCCCTCCTCCATAATTTTCCTTAAGGTTGATAATTGGTCATTTTTCATGGTATGATCTTTTAATGTGAATTGCACTTCGAATCGATAATTCATCCATCCGCAATTCAATATTAGGATCAGGTCATGAAATCCGTTTAGGAAAAAAACGACAATCTTTATCCAGTGGGGAAGTCCCCATGTCCGCTGGTCTGCTTTTTCGTCAATGTACCTGGAGGGAATTCGGCAAACTGTCTGAACTCGCGCAGCAAATGAGAAGAGTCGTTGTATTCACAGTCAAGCGCTATGTCTGACCAACTTTTCTCTGGTGAACTATTCTTGATTTTCATGGCATGTTCAAATCGCACAATCCGGATATACATTTTAGGTGAGATGCCAACACGGCTTGTGAAGTTCCGCTCAAACTGACGAAGACTCAGGCAGGCCATGGATGCCCATTCAGGCAGGGTTTTTTTAGCCAATGGATCGAGCATCTTTATGGCAACCTGGTCAATGGGTTCCTCATTTGCTATTCCATGGTTGATTCGTTTATCCATGAAATCAGAAACTATTTTAATCATATCATCATACGATGAGGATTGAATGAGTTTTTGATTTACAGTTTCAATTTCATCAGTCAGAAATTCAACGGCATTGAGACCTGCGTTGACTGTTTTTTGCATTGGAATTTTCAAAAGACGATATAAACCCGTTGGCTGAAAGGCCACTTTTATCATCAGGTAATCCTTGCCAAACTTTAACCCAACAGGCTTATTCTTTGGTCCGGTAATATTGGCAACCGGGGCTGTTATTCCCTCAGAATTCATCGTTGGCAGCACTCTCACGCTATCCTTCGGGTAGAAATAAAGATTCTGTTCGGTATTAGCGAGGCATGTAATGAACGGTGGCGGCAACGGGTCTGATTCATCCCATTTTACATGAAGAATCTGGTATTCACGAATGATGGTTTTCTGGATTTCAGAGGGGTCATATTTCTTAAAGAATTTCATAATTGGTCGATATAGACAGATTGCCAGCGAAAGCTGAAATCCTATTCGGTTAATTCTTTGTTAGTAGTTTTATTTCCTTAAATGGTTCCACCCTAATTAGTCACATTTCGGAGAGTATAAAAGTGATTGACAAACTATTTCTTAAAAAAGCAATAAGAATAAGACCAGCAGCTAAGAAATAATGGAATTTCGACTAAGATTTCAAGGATTAAAAAAAGATATATGAGCATAATTACTTCTTAAAAGCACTAATTTTGGTACTGTTATTGACGCAGTAACAGGAGCAAATTTTCAACTATGAAAACACCCAGCTTCCATCACTTAGTAATACCTGCAATTTTATTGATTGGCCTTGCTGGTTGTGTGAATGATACAACCCCAATCCCAGATCAGAAAGTGGTCTGGGTGAAGCAGGACATATCCAATAGTGAAATCGGTCTGATGAATAGTGCGAATACAGATGATCAGTTAGTAGCGCTTGGCCCATGGGTATATTTTAAAAATTTATCCATGCCAAACGAAGATGCAGAAACTTTTAATTACGGTTCTTATGAAGGAGCAGGAAGGTTGAAGTTTCCGATATCCAAGAATTTTTTTGTATTCTCCAATGTGAACCAGGTGCATGTTAAATCTGCTTTAAATGATGATAGTAAATCTATTGAACGAGTAATTGATTTAAAATCCTTAGACAATGAATTCGACAATCTGATAGATATTCCCTATTGGCAAGGCGATTGCATGGGCATCAGCGATAGTCATTATTTACTTGTATCCTATAGTGCCGATGGTGTTAACACACCCCGTTTTCTACTAGCCAGGTTAGTGCCTCCTGTCAGTAATGATAATCAGCTGGAGATTATAGATATAAAAGTATTGGATCAAGAATTATTTAATGGTGTAACGAATGTCTATAAAATCCAGACTTTCTACGATCACTTTTATGTAAGAATGGGTCCGACCACATATCAGATAAATGTCGATGGCGAAATGAAGCTTTTATCAGAGAAATGGTTTAATATATTTAGAAATGATAGTGTATTAAATGCTTTTGCTTCAGATCAGAATGGTGGTACTATTCAGTACTATCAATCGAGGGATCATGGAGTTAACTGGGAATTGCTTGGTGAGTTCGAGGGGCCTAATAATTCTATACTTTTTGGACTCGATTATGTGACTATCGATAAGAGGATTGTTGGCTATGGGAAGGGGCAGATATTTGAACTGACAATCAATGAGAAAAACTACTCCTTATCAGAATTGGATAATGAAGGACTTGGATTGGCAGATATTACCTCTGTCTCAATGGCAAATGACTCAACCGTTTTCGTGACATCAAGATGTAATTCTTTTTCTGATGATTGTGGTGGGTTTTATAAACCTTTAAATGACTTTTTTACCAGGAGAAATAATTAAAATAAAAAGTTTATTCACTGTCTATCACTGGTTGCCCTAGTTCTGGTACTAATCAAGCAGGAGTAAAGATTATCAAGACTATCTCTTGAAAAGCACCAGCCCAGTCGATTTCTATTAATGATTTTTTAGCCTATTTTTGCACCTCAAAATTTTAAGCGATATGCAACTGAGCGAACAAGAACTGCGACGGAGAGAAGAAAAAACGGAACTGGAAAAATTGGGTATAAATCCATACCCTCCGGAATCCTTTGAAGTAAATGTTAAAGCCAGTGATATTCACGAGAACTACGAAAAGCAAAAAACTGAGTATAAAAATATCTCTATCGCCGGCCGGCTGATGACCCGCAGAATCATGGGTTCGGCCTCTTTTGCCGAGCTTCAGGATAGTACGGGTAAAATCCAGATCTACGTCCGTCGCGACGATATATGCACTGGTGAGGATAAAACGCTCTACAACACGGTCTTTAAAAAGCTCCTGGACATTGGAGATATTATTGGGGTACACGGGTTTGTTTTTACGACACAAACCGGTGAAATCTCAATCCATGTTACGGAGCTGAAGGTGCTTTCCAAATCATTACGCCCGCTACCGATCGTAAAGGAAGTGGTGGATGAGCAGGGCAAAGCTGTCACCTTTGATGCCTTTACTGACCCTGAGTTGCGCTATCGCCAGCGCTATGTGGATCTTATCGTGAATCCCCAGGTGAAGGAAACCTTCCGCAAGCGAACAGCATTGGTAAACTCCATGCGCCAATATTTGAATGATAAGGGATACCTTGAAGTTGAAACGCCTGTGCTGCAACCTCTTTACGGTGGCGCCGCCGCAAAACCGTTTAAAACCCATCACAACGCGCTGAACACGACACTGTATTTGCGTATTGCCAATGAGCTTTATCTGAAGCGGCTTATCGTCGGCGGATTTGATGGAGTATATGAGTTTTCAAAGGATTTCAGAAATGAGGGCATGTCCCGCTTTCACAATCCCGAATTCACGCAAGTGGAACTTTACGTTGCCTACAAAGACTACCAGTGGATGATGGATCTCGTGGAGGAAATGGTGGAAAAAGTGGCCCTTGATCTTCATGGAACTACAGAGATTACTGTGGGTGAAAATGTCATCAATTTCCAGCGGCCTTGGAAACGGTTCACCATGTTCGAGGCTATCCAACATTTCACGGGCATTGATATTTCACAGATGGAAGAAGACGAAATGCGGAAAACAGCTGAGAAACTCCATGTGCATGTTGATAATACCATGGGTAAAGGCAAGCTCATCGATGAGATTTTCGGAGAAAAATGTGAACCATTCCTCATTCAGCCAACTTTTATCACTGATTACCCCGTAGAAATGTCGCCATTAGCTAAAAAACACCGGACTGTAAAAGGCCTGGCAGAGCGCTTTGAGGTAATGTGTAACGGCAAGGAAATATGCAATGCCTTCTCTGAACTGAACGACCCAATCGATCAACGCGAGCGGTTCCAGGAGCAACTTGAACTTGGGAAGCGCGGTGATGAGGAAGCGATGATGCTCGATGAGGATTTCCTTCGGGCACTCGAATATGGGATGCCTCCTACGGCTGGTCTCGGTATAGGAATAGACCGTTTGTCCATGATCATGACCAATTCCAATTCCATCCAGGAAGTGCTTTTCTTCCCTCAGATGAAACCGGAAAAACGGGCTTCTGACCCTACTGAGATATTTAAAAGCGCCGGCATCAGGGAGGAATTGATTCCATTAATCATTAAACTCGGTCATGCCAGCATAGCGGATTTAAAAATGGCAAAAGCCAGCAAGCTCTTTAACGACGTGTGTGGCATGCGCAAAAAAATGAAGCTGGAAGATGTCAAAAACCCAACGCTGGAAGAGGTGGAAGGCTGGCTGAAGAGTTGAAGCGGTTCAACTGTTCAGCGGTTCAATGGGAAAAGTGGTGAAGTGGAAATGTGGCCGATTTATCACGCGTCATCCCGCACCTGATGCGGGATCGGTTACTTCGGACAAGGGAGGTCCCGTCCTGAAATAGGTTGACCAATAATTAAAAGGATAGTCAACTAAAATCAGGACAAATGGAGAAAAATGGATTGAATTGTTTTATGGATGATCAAAAGAGACAGATAGTATTG
>JBGSYX010000053.1:0-6295 GCA_041750735.1 Cyclobacteriaceae bacterium | reverse complement strand
AACCCACGACCTTCAGAACCGGAATCTGACATTCTATTCAGCTGAACTACGGGACCGGATTACAGCCGCAAATTTAGTACTTTTTTTAAACCCTGAACTATTCAAAAATCAGTATCTGCTGTTTTTAAATCGAGTTCCTCAATCCAAATATTCCTGTAAAGTACATCGTGGCCCTCGGCTTGGAGCTTTATTCCGCCTGGTGTATCTGTTATTCCCTTGCCGCCATCGTTTCCTCCATCAATGCCAGAATTTGGCCCTCCCCAGACCTGATTGATACCTATATTCGTGTGGGCTTTCTGGCCGTTGAAATACATAGTTACCAATGCTTTCTCTGTGCGTGTGCCATTTTCAAACCGGGCAGCACGGAACTTGATGTCGTATGCATTCCATTTCCCAACCCCATTATAGAGTTGGTATGGCGACTCCGTCTCATTGATCACTGCTCCCAGTCCATGTTTGGTCGAATCGCCATCGAGGACCTGGATTTCATACCTGTTTTGGAGATATACGCCGCTGTTGCCTCCTTTATTGGGAATGAGAAACTCAACATGCAGCCTGAAATCACGATACGCTTTTTTGGTAACAATGTCAGCACTGCCGTATTTACCACCTGCCGATGCCGGATCGTTGCTATTCATAGCTGTTCCTTTATCAACCGGATCATCGACGATTCGCCACTTAATGGGCATTGCCGCTGAAAAACGCGGTCCTTCCCAATAGGTCCATTTGGTATCGAGCAAAGCTCTGGAGCCATCAAACAGTACTTCAGCGCCAGCGGGAGCCTTGGCACCAACGCCTTTGGAGGCTCCGTTGGGTTTAATGATTACGGCTGTAACAATGATAGTTACCGCGAGAGTAAATAAAAGGAAGCTTAGCTTTTTCATAGTAGGAATAATTGATTCATGGAAATTTAATGAAAAAGAACTACTTATTCACGTTCGTTGCCCCCAATTCAAAACCTGAATTTTGCCCCAATTCTCATCGATCGTCCCGGCTCGTAAAGCTGACTTTGCTCTGGCTGGTTATTATATGGCCATGATAAATGCTCATAATAATTGTTATCGAACAGGTTTTTAAAAGTAAGCGTAATATCCAGCGAATGAAACGGCCTGTAACCAGCCATGAAGTCATACACACCAAATCCCGGTGTAGTATCTTCATCGAAGCTCACCGCGACCCGATCCTGCTTAGCCACTAACCTTCCCTTGAATTCCAACCAAAATTTTTCCCTTGTGTAAGTCGCACTAACAAGACCGGTAAATGGTGTAATCTGTGCCAATGGCTCATCGAACTGCCTGTTATGCGCCCTGGTATAGAAGGCCCCTCCCTGAACAGACAATGCTTTGGTGATGCGATATCCAAGTTCTAATTCAAAACCAGCCTGGCAGGCCTTATCTACATTGATATAACGTTTGGCGTAAACAGGTTGCATAGTCGGATTGTACTTCCGATGAAGAGAAGTATCAACTACTGCTGTGATGTAGTTCTCCATGATGGCGTAAAATACATTTAAACTCCATGACAACGATCCGTGGCGATTGCTCAAGGTAAGGTCGGCCTGGTTATTGATTTCCGGCACCAAATTCGGATTTCCAACATACTCATAGGCATCCATACCTACATTAAAATGGTTTATATAGCGCTCCAACAAGTCAGCAGATCGCTGCCCGCGACCAATTGCAAGTTGTAACAAACCATAATTACCAAAATGGTGAGTAGCGCTGGCTGTAAGGCTCAGGTTCACCTGCGTTTCCGGTTCGATGGTTCCATACAATGCCTCAAAATCTGGTGCAGGATTATTCGCATCTGAATTTACGATATCCAGTCTCGCACCAGCTACGATTGTCCAGTGGTCATTGATCATCGTGTTGGTTTCGGCAAATATACCACTGCTGTGCATCCAGGAGTCCTGCCAGATGAGGTCGGTAAATTCCTTTGGAGGCTCCACGGGCTTTCCGTTCATTATTTTCACCAGTCGATTACGTACACCATCCTTAGCTACTGAGCGCAGATCCAATCCGGTATAAAGCCTGGATTTCAGCCCCAGAAGAAGGCCGAGCTCTATTCTTCCGCCGAATGTGCTGGAAGTAACCGGAGATGAGGTTGCTACCTGAGGATAATTCAGCCTCCACTCATTGGTCATAAGATGATCCACATAGGTATAATAGCCCTTCGCATTCAGGCTGATGAGTTTGTCGCTGATGCCTCGCAGAGTATAATCCACGGATGCTATGGTACTATTATCTTTAGGTGAATCCATTGGAAGTGATGCGTGCAAAATATCCTTGCCAAACGCCTGCCGCCAGCTCAATTGCACGCGCTGATTAGCTGATGGATTTAAGCCCATTTTCACCGTATAGTTACTGGTTTGAAAGGAACTAGGCACTTCTTTTCCATCACCATTTTTGTAGTTATCAAATGAAATGATGCCTGCAGACACTGAAAGGTCAGCCACGCTGCCCGCCGCGCTGATGGCGCCTCGGCCTGTAATTCCGTTGCCGTTTATCTCATATCCGCCTTCCAGTTCGCCAGTTACGCCGAAAGTTTCTGGCACTTCGGGAGAATCGGTAATCAGGTTGATTAGTCCGCCCATCGTCGCACCATATCGCATGGTATAGGGTCCTTTTACCAATTCGATTTTATTGATTTCTGCTGTAGAAAGCTGCGTGGAAGCAGGGTCCATCCGGTTCGGACAGGCATTGGCTATGTAAAGACCGCCATCAAAAATGAGGTTTAATTGATCATACCTGAAAGAGCGGAAGACTGGATCCATGGCATATCCGCCACGTTTCTGAACACCAAAACCCGTTTTATCGCCAAATATATCGCCGACGTTTTTAGGGTTATTCTCCATGATTGACTCAGCATCTATTCGCCTTTGGGCGGTAACAGGCCGCTCGTCGGAAGAAACTAACACTTCCTGTAACATGGTAGTGCTACTTTTCATGGATAATCCAGTGATGTCATCCTGGGCCGAATTGAGCGTTTTTTCCAGGGTTTCATAGCCTACATGTCGAATCACCAGTTGCACCGGAAAAACAGATTGAAGATTTAGGGTAAACTCACCATTTTTATCGGACACTGCATAACCTTCCTGGTAAAAGATGGTAGCTTCAGATATGGTTTTACCGGTTTGAGCATCCGACAATTTCCCCTGTATTACAACTTGCTGCGCCATAGACCGGAGAGGCAACAACATAATTATGAGAATGAGTATATTTTTCATGTTTAAAATTATTTAGAAAATAGATGACACCAGCCTATAAATGCCCACACCAAATACCTTGGCCGTGGTTCATCATGGCTAATTAGCTGACTGTGTTAGTTTTGAGAAATAACTTCAGATGGTTTTCGGGGGATGGAAAACACAGTGTATGCCTCCCTGGCTTTGGAGTTTCCTGGTTAATTCCCGGCTTGTTGATTCGACCTGCAGAATGGGTTTTTCGATGGAATTCTGACAAATTAATTCCGGCGACTTCCCTTTTTCGACTACAACCAACTTATTGGGATTTTCGGCTTTTTGTGCTTCTGCGATGAGTTTATCCAGGTAACAGGATGCACGACAGATGGTGATTCCTTCATCGAGATTTACGCAGAATCGTTGTGTATAATCGTCTCTGTGCAGGTAAAAATCGATCAACGTCAGGTTTGGCTGAATCAACCCCGCGAGATACGTTAACAACAAAGCGATAGACAATAATTGTTTCACGTCGCAATTTTAAGAAATTCAGGCTAAGTAAAAATGAAACGTCTTAAAAGAGTTTCAAAGACCAATTTACTGATTCATAATCGCAGTCCCCTGCTTATTGGGTTTTACCTTTGGCACATACAACATCGTATATGCTGAGGTGTATTCCGGATGGCCGTCCACTTCCACAATCAATTCAAACTGATCGGTATCCCATGCCGGAAGTTTAACACGAACAGTGGGGCCGGCGAAGTTAAGGTTGGCTTTAAGATCATTAAATCTCCATGAAAGCAGTGGGAGTTCGACCTCACCAACTTTCAATTTCACATGCACCATACCACCATTTACTTTGTCAGGCAAATCGTTCAACAACCAAATATCGGAGGTAAATTCTTCGCCCTCCTTCCACTGGAACTTGACAATACGCGCACTTGACAAAAACGGTCTGCATGATTGCTTCACAGCATAAAAAGCCGGCTTAGGCTCATTCGGCCAGTTGATAAGGCTATTGTTGGCAGCCGTTGGCCAGGGTTCATTAAAACACCAGTTAAGCGCCATGGTGCAATAGGGCTTTTGCCGGCGTGCTTCTTCATAGATGGCTTTGTAGCCTTCCGCCTGCAGTAGTTGCCCGTTGGCGACCAATTGTTCCAGGGTTTCAGCATTGCCAAAATAATCGTTGATCATATCTTGCATCAGCCAGGTGTTTCCTACCCATGCTTTGAAGGCGTGGTGGCTCTCCCACGAAGTCCCCGGTTTGGGTGGCCATAATTCTGAAGTAGGAATGATTTTTTTCAAAACCTCAACAGAAGAGGGCCCAGGAACGCCAAACTCCGTGTAGGCTGTATTATCTGCCCGTGCCATTCGCGCATATACTTCTTCACCATTCTCCCAGTCGCGAAATACGTAGTGCCCATGCGCCATGCCGAAAAGAGGACTGGATTGATATACGGCGTGTTTGGATCGAGGCTCAGGCACTGGGCATTTAACAGTCTCAACGCCAGCGATTGATCGGTCATGCCGCTCCACGAATTAAAAAGCTCATTTCCGCCGCACCACATAGCCAGCGACGGATGCTTCCGGACTCTTTTTAAAATCGATTCCGACTCCTGCTTCAACACGCTCAGGTATTTTGGAGTACCGATATAATTATTGCATGCCAATGGAAATTCCTGCCATACCATGATACCAAGTCGGTCGCACTGCTCGAAAAAGGTTTCTTTATTCACGATGCACCCGCCCCAAATCCGGAGCATATTGAAGTTAGCTTCCACTGCCCGTGACAAATGCTGACTGTAGCGTATGCTGTCCATAACTCCGGGGAATATGTCTGGCGCCACCCAGTTTGAACCTTTGGCAAAAATCTTTCTCCCGTTGATCTCCACCTGGATCGGAGCCACACTTCGGCCCTTTGGAAATCCTGCCGGCTCATTCCATGCGCCTTCGCTCATAAGGAGCTGTACCTTGCGGAATCCGATGCGGGAAGACTGAGTTTCCAACAGCTTTCCGCTGCTGTCAAACAGCGAAACCTTCGATGTATAGAGGTAGGGAGTACCGTGATCGTGCGGCCACCAAAGCTGCGGTTTATCCAGCCGGGAACCTATGGAAACCTGGTTAATTTTAACAACAGCCTCCGACTTGGCAACCTCCTTACCATCAGCATCGATTAATTGCCAGAAAATGCGGCAATTCTCCAGCGCAGCGCCATCAAGTTTTATCGAAATATCAGCATTCGAAAAATCATCGTTTAGCTGATAGCTCACCCACACATCATTGAGATGTGATTGCTTTCTCACTTCCAGACCCGTTTCATCCCAGATGCCTGAAGGCACCAGGCGCGGATGCCAGTCCCATCCGTAACTAGCGGCGGGTTTCACGCTTTGCGCAGCCTGCGACCGATCTGCTGGAAAAGGATGCATTTTCGGTATTGGATAAATGATGACTTTTAATTCATTTTTTTCCTCTAGTCTTTCAGTAATGTTCAGATTCACCGGAGTAAACATGCCTTCCTGCTGAAGAAGCTTTTCGCCGTTCAGGTAAATTTCAAATTCGTAATCGATGCCTTTCGACACAAACCATAGTTGTTCATCCCCGGCCAGTGCTGGTTTGTTGAAGTTGGTTTTATAGGTAAAAAACTTATCTTCCATCCATAGATAGTCCTTCCAGTTTTCTGCATAATAAAACGGGCCATATTTTTCTGCCGCGGCTATATCCAGTTGCACGGCACCGGGGACAGTGGCCTTTACCCATTTCTTTGGAGTAACAGAAAGGTTGTCTGAATATCCCACCTGCCAGTCAAGGGCAGCATTATTATTTGAGCCGGCTGTGGCTATTATAGTTATAAATGAAAAAAGCGCCGGTAGAATGTATTTCCTGTACATAATTAATAGTTTAAAATATGTCCAAAGATACAATGATCGGCATTGCGAGGTGTATCAAAAATAGAATTAATAAGCTCGGAAAACTGCATTTTCCACAATGCCGGAAATTGAATGGTATTTGGAAAAAATGAATGGATGCGTTATCATTGCAGTCCCAAGTCAATTAGTTAATAATTGATTTATAAAGAAGGGTGGAGAGACAGGCTCACTGAAACCCTAGCAACCTGGT
>JBGSYX010000052.1:0-39966 GCA_041750735.1 Cyclobacteriaceae bacterium | reverse complement strand
CTTTTTTCAGCAATACCGCAATTCTCGACATTCATTTACACAAACAGAGATATGATCATCCTGTACCTTCACCTTATGTTTCTCGGTGTGGCTACATGTTATCTCTTTGGCTTATGGATTCAGAATAATCGACTTGACATTAGAAAACCAATCACAAAGGCTGGAATTATTTTGCTACTATTTGGAATATTATCGACGGAACTATTTATCGGGTTACGGTCGCTGCCTCAATACCTGACTTATGAGTCATTCCTTATCGTAAATCATTCTTTATTGGTCGCTTCCGGGGTACTTCTGGTCGGCGTCTTGCTGATTTTTTCAGGCTACTATTACCAACTTAGCTTGAGGTTAAAACAGTACCCTTAACCTGAAGAAATAAGATAGAATCACTACTTTTGGAAAAAATCCAATGGTAATGGGTTGGTTTCGCAAGGCTAGAAAATCCCTCAAGTATTCTCTTATCATTCTTCTGGTAAGGATAATACTTTTTAGCGTAAGGCTATTTCCATGGAAATGGACCAGCTATGTCTGTGGGCAGCTCGGACTGCTTGCCTTTTATATTGTGAAAAAAGAACGCATTCGCACAATCAAAAACCTGACTATCGCGTATGGCTCGGAAAAAAGTGCCGATGAAATCTACCAAATGTCCAGGGAAGTATTCATGAATCTCGGTCGGTCTACGGCTGAGCTTGCCATCAAATGGCATGTACATGATAAGGAAACCTATTTCAGCAACGTGGAAGTCGTCGGTCGGGAAAATGCTGAGGCTGCCTATGCACGCGAAAAAGGAATTATCAACATCGTGCCTCATCTTGGCTGCTGGGAGGCACTCGCCAAAGCATATACACTTCAGGGCTTCAGCGCCGGGGCGGTAGTAAGAACCCTGAAAAATGAGAAGTTGAACGATTTCGCCGTGAAAAACCGTGAATTTGAAGGATTCAAGGTTTTACCTCGCGGGAGCACCTACAAGGCCATCCTCCAGTTTTTAAAGCAAAACAATAGCCTCGGTATGTTGATCGATCAGGACACCAATGTGAAAAGCGTGTTCGTCGATTTCTACGGCAAACCCGCTTATACACCCATCGGTGCGGCAATGCTGGCATTGGACAGCGATGCCACGGTTTTTACTACTTCCTACATCCGTACCACTGGTAATAGATATAAATTCATTTGGGGAAAACCAATGGAAGTGATCCGAACCGGCGATCGGGACGAAGATCTCAGAATTAATACGGAGCGCTTTCATCAGGCCGTAGAGGAGCAAATCAAGGAATACCCAACCCAATGGGTCTGGATGCATGAACGTTGGAAAACAACTCCTGAAAAGGTCGCCGCCAAAGAACTGGAAAAGCAGGAAATGCGGAAAAAACGACGAGAGGAGAAAACTACATGACAACCGCGGACCACATAAGGAATATGTTGAAAGATTTCAAATTGACTACTCATAAGATAGACCTCTTTGACTACAATCTTCACGATAGGTCGACAAGGTTTTTCAAAATTCAAGATAAGGATGGAAATAAGTACAGGCTATTTGTCTTTACTGAAAGAATATCCATTGAGGCAAAAACTGCGACTACACTACACTTTTCGGTGAATCTTCCTGATAATATTTGCTTGGCTAAGTACCCACTTGACAATAATTTCGGTCACAAAATTTTCACTTCTAAATCGCAAGATGCATCAATTCTTAGTTGTCTTAACATAATAAATAAGGAAATACTAGACATAGATCTTAATTTAAATGAAGGAATATTTATTTACCAAAATGGAATTCAGTTGGTGGTAGACAAATCAAGGCTTCTAATAAAGGAAGTTCTAACACTTCAAAGAATAAAAGAAGTACTTAAAGATAAATTTCCACTCAAGTCCGAAATGATTGATTCCACAAAATTACCTTCTGACCTCCAATATCTAATACCTATTCTTGCCGAATGGGCTATTTCTGATGATGTGGAAAGAGAAGAAAAGATAAGTAAATCATCGAAATCAAAACTCAAAAAGGTAATCGATCATGTAAGCCCGAAAATGAATTCGATCAACAATTATCTCGATAGTTTTAAGAGCGAACCTTGGCCGTATGAAGCGACGTTAGTTGCTAATTTGGCTGAAATAGTAAGTGAATTAACCATAATAAACAACCCTAAACAGTAGGCGGTTTATTAATATATCACCTCAATTCTTTATTATCCGTATAAAATTTACTCTAACTACGCCTGATAATCAGCCACAAAATGGCAGGTTTTACCTCCTCTTCGCAGGGTTTCCACAATTTCCATCTTAACTGGTTTGCCTAACGCCGTTTCCAGAATTGCTTGTTGTGTGGCCCTTGTGCATTCGCAATGGATGTCGTTGGGTTTTGGTTTAATATTCTGAACTACCGGGCAGTAGCATATTGAGGAAGTTTCACCAAAGCGAACGTGGAATTTATCGTCCTCGATCCAGGCTTCAAAAAACTCCCGATATGCCTTCAGCAGTTCCTCGATATTGCCCTTTCCTTTTACGGCAATGTCTCGTTTAAAAGCATGCCTATCGAAACATCCCCTTCCGCAACCGGCTAAGAGCTTTTCCTGTGTTTCCCGATCGAGCGTCTTATCCATGGTGTTGAGCAGATCGCTCAGCCAGTTTTCGATAAAGGTAGGTTCGGCAGCCGAATCAGCATTTTTCAATCCGGCAGGACCGGCATTTGCATTGGCACTTGCCAACATGAGCGGACAGGCACCCAGACCAACCAGGTACTGTATAAATTCATTTCTTTGCATGGTAAAAAGATTTTAGAGGGTTGTATGGATATTTTTAAAAATTGCTTTTATCTGTTTTAGATGTCTCTCTTCGTCAGTAATCGGTATATAATTCCCTGAAATACCACTAGCCAGGCCAGAACAATCAGAATGTCTTTCCAGGCGATAAAGTCCTGAATCTCCATGAAAACGTAACGTTGAAATGGCACATGGATTAGGTTGTTGAGGGCGCGGACAGGAAAATAAGGTGCGATCCAACTTGTCTGCTCCATGATGAGTTGGTTGTGTTCAAAGTTGACCGTGAGAAAGGGCTCGAATATCAGTGTGTACATAAAGATAAATACAATGGCAAATCCGGCCTTTTTCAGTACCAATCCCACAAGTAGAGCAAATGAAAGGAAGGTAAAAACTTCCAGGAAATACGCAGCCAGGAATTCCAATTCGCTAAAGATGTCCCGCAAAGTGGTGACATGAGAATAAATAAGGCCCATTATGAGACCCTCTACAAATAAAAATGCTACTGCCGATCCGGATAGCACAAGGATCAGGCTCAATTTGGATTTAAGAAACTCCCATTTACTCATACCGTCGATCACGTTCTGCCGCATGGTGCGATAGGAAATTTCATTGGTAATAGAAATGATGACAATAAACGCCAGTATTAATTTGAAAAAGGTGGCGATGTAGGTCATATTTTGCCAAACATCCGGGAAATCATAAAGCGGAAGAATGGTTGGGTCTATGCCTTCAAATTCGGCCCCTTTGCTTTTAAGAAATTCCATGAGAAACATCCCGCTCGACAGGATGATCAGCAACCCGGCAAAGTACATAATTACCAGGGCCCAGAAGACCTTGTAATTTTTCAGTTTAAGCCATTCTATTTCAAGTGTTCTGAGCATCTGACTCTTCGAGTATGGTGAGAAATTTCTGTTCCAGGCTACCTTTTCTTATGGCAAGGTGTGATAATACTATACCTCTTGATATTAGAAATTGATTTACCTCCATGGTGCTTATTCCGTCTTTGAATTGAACGAAAAGCAAATCCTGCTCTTCCTCAATTTTGACCACGTCATTAAATTCTGAAAGCGCTCCTTTTAAGATTTCATGATTATTAGATGACAGTTCAATCATGCGGTTACCATTGAGGGCATCATCAACCGTTCCTGAATAAATCATGGAACCTTTTTTCAGGACAGCGAAGTCCGTGCACACTTTCTGCACTTCATCAAGAATATGACTGGCGAGCAGAATCGTCTTGCCCTGTGCGGCTACCATCTGAATAACCTTTCGCATTTCGGCAATTCCCTGAGGATCGAGTCCGTTTGTTGGCTCATCCAGAATCAGTACCGGCGGATCAGAAAGCAGAGCTGCACCAATGGCGAGGCGCTGTTTCATACCCAAAGAATAGGTCCGAAACGGGTCATCGATTCTTTCTTTCAGTCCGACCGTTTCAACAATTTCTTCGATCTTTTCGGCACCTCTTTCTTTAATCCGGGCCACAATCTGCAAGTTTCGACGTGCAGAGAGATACGGAAAAAATGCCGGAACTTCGAGGATGGCGCCAATCTGCTGGCGGGAGCGGGCACACGATGGTTTACCAAACCAGGTATAATTTCCAGAGGTTTTTTTAATAACGTCCAGGATTATACCCAGCGTAGTAGTCTTTCCGCTGCCATTGGGTCCTAGTAAACCAAATACAGAACCTTCATTTACACGGAGCGACAAGCCGTTTACAGCCCTGATCCGTCCATAATCCTTCACGAGGTTATCAATGGTCAGCAGGTCGGTCATTCTGTTCTTTATTCAGGTTAAATACATCAAGGAAAGCTCCGCTGCTAAAGGCGTCAATCAGCTTTGGGATTTTAGCGATATTGATCATGCCGGTTACTTCGAGCAGCATGCATTCGTAGCCGTTTCTGGAAATCACCACGATCTCAGGTGTGTGTTTTTCCAGCCCAAGAACTTCTATATCATTGCCTTTGCTTTTCATCATCATCATTTCTTCATACCCTGCTTTGCGAAGGTCGTTACCAAGTGTTGTAAGATCAGGCTGTGTCACCACCCCGCTATCAAGCTTGAAAAACCTTGCTTTTTTTATATCCTTTATCATTTCATCAAATTCCGGATTGCGCTGCAGGTTGATCATCCGGAGTGTTGATGGGTAGAAATAGAAAGCCAGCGCAGTCTCATGGTTATCCTTAAATTCCGTTACCGCGCTGCTTTGAGCGCAGATAACGGAAGAAAAGGTCAGTAGAAAAAATAGGGTTAGTATTAATCGCACAGCCAGTGATTATTTTTTGTCTTCGGATTCATCCAGCTTTTGCAGGTACTCCATTCCTTTAATATTCATGCCTTTGGACAATTTAGAGATTTTTGACAAATCAATCTCGCCAAAGAGGCTCATGATAAAAAAGCTCTTTTTCCCACCTACAACCATGACAAGTTCATTGATGATGCCGTCCTTCTCGCTGATCATGAACTTCATGTTTTCCTGGGCATCTTTCACTTCCATCAATTCCTCATATCCGTTTCCGGAGATTTTCTTTACGGCGTCGGCATAAAGTTTAGCTGAATTGGCCGCACTATCAGTAGCTATCACTTTCAGGCCTTTCAGTTTGCTGATGGCTTCAAGAATCTCCTTTTCATTGACATCGCCCGGTTCTATTTCTGTAAAGAGTTGGAACATTTTGCTCGAAACGGAGATTTTGGTGAATTTCTCATCGTTGTAGTACTCATTGAAGAGCTTGGTGACTGCGTCATTTTGTGCCTGTGCTATCAGCGCGAAGCCTAATGCCAGTACCGTGAATAATGTTTTCATGTTAATTCTGTTTTAAGATTTTTTGACTTTGTTCAAATTTTGAAAATTCGGCAACATAGGTTTCGCCTTTGTTCAGATTGGAAGAGAGCATGAGAAGGGCTTTTTTGGTCTCCTCAAATGCTTTCTGCGGATCCTCCCAGGTGTCTGTATCGGCGATCTGGATTTGCGGCTTACTGGGAATTAGCACATCCCTGTATGCATACCCCAAACCTATCATCAAGACGAATGATGCTGCCAGGTACCAATATTTTGAAATGACGTTTTTCTTCTGCGGAACAGATTCTTTTTGACTAATAAGGCCCATAATCTTTTCGTCAAAATCATCTCCTGGCGAACTTTTTATTGAAGCCTCGCGGAGAAACCTGAAATAGACGGAATCCGGATCTTCCATATCGGTCATGGAAGAAAAGTGCTTTTTCAGCGCTTCTTCCTCAGCAAGGGTAGTACTCCCCTTGTAATACTTATCGATCAGCAGTTCCAGCTTTTTCAAGTCCATGACTTTGCAATTTTACTAACCTGTTCCTAATGGTATTCCTCGCCCTGAATATACATACCTTCACATCGCTTACACTGTGGCCTGTAATTTCGCTGATCTCCTGGTAGGAAAACCCTTCCACGTCGCGTAGCAAGAAAGTTTCTTTTTGCTTCAGCGGCAGGTGGTTTACCATTCTTTCAATCAACTCCATTGTTTCAGCCATTTCAGTTTGTAGCAGTGGCGAAGGCAATTCCGTCTCCATTTGCCCTGCTGCATCCGCGATGACACTCCGGTGAAATTTTGACCTGAGTTTCTCAAGGGCAAAATTGCGCGTAAGTGTCATGCACCAGGCCTCATGATTCTGAATTGAATTCATTTCAGCACGCTTTTCCCAAACTCTCATAAATGTCTCCTGAACTACATCCTTGGCCAGTTCCTGATTCCGAAGGATACTGAAGGCATACCGGTAAAATTTGCCCTTCATCGGTAGTATCCGGGACTTGAAAGTTTCGGCCGTCATTTCACCAGTAAGATGTTTCTGTATGAAAAAAGTTACAACTGACATTCAATAATTTTTAATGAGGGCTCTTTTATGCTTCCATGTGAATATACGATTGTTGGCGGAGGAAGTCGGTTGGATATATTACCTATTACACCATTGGTAGAAAACTGACACTTGTCATACGTTTTTGGAAATAAATGGAATAGATTTGCTTATTAACCGAAATGAAAAGAACCCTGACGATATTTCTGATTACCCTCTCGATGCTTCTTGTGTTGGGGCATGCCATGGTACCACATAGCCACTTTTTTACGGATGGTTCAGGAATTTCAAAACCGGCCACGCTGTCCTTTGCCGATCTGGTAAAAGCGACTTTTTCCCGTAACCTTGGTACAGATCACTTCAAGGTTTTCAAAGGTTATGCCAGCTCAGAGCCCTTTTATGTCGCAGGCCGGGACACACCAGCGATATTAAGCTGCTCACTCCATTGCCGGGAATTTTCATCAATCACTATTGAAAAAATCTCCGCATTTCCTGTGACATCCTGCTGTTCCCCTTTGCTTAGTGTTTGCTCGCTAAGAGCGCCACCTACCCATACGTAGCCCGGTTCAAAGTATTTCGGGCCTTTCCAATTATTATCTATTTCACTTTGTATTAAAAATAAGAAACCATGATCGATGGAATTATCTCGTTCAGTATAAGGAATAAATTAATTGTACTCCTTTTTATAAATGGGCTGGTCATGTGGGGCATTTATTCGCTCACACAAATTGAGTTGGGCACCGTACCGGATATTACCAATAACCAGGTGCAGGTAATCACCACTTCGCGTAACCTGGCTACAGAAGACATTGAACAATTCATCACTTTTCCCATTGAGCTGGAAATGGGCAATCTGCCGGGCGTAAAGGAGATTCGCTCCATATCAAAGTTCGGATTGTCGGTGGTCACGATCATTTTCGATGATAACCTTGGTACCTACCTTCCCCGACAACTGATTGCCGAAAAGCTGCAGTCTGCCCAGAAAACCATCCCACAAAATTACGGTACACCGGAGATGGGGCCGATATCTACGGGTCTTGGGGAAATCTACCAGTACATCCTGGATGTGGAGCCAGGATATGACACCGTCTATTCGGCGATGGAATTGCGCACCATCCAGGATTGGGTTGTTCGGCGGCAACTGATGGGTATCTCTGGGGTAGTGGAGGTAAATACCTGGGGAGGATTTTTAAAGCAATATGAAGTGGAGGTTGATCCCGGTAAACTGTCGGCAATTGATGTCACGATTGGTGAAGTATATAATGCGCTGGAGAGCAACAATGCCAATATTGGCGGCGGATATATAGAGAAATACCAGGAAAGTTACTTCGTGCGTGGCGAAGGAATGATCCGCTCCATTACTGATATTGAAAATATTGTGGTGAAACTCAAGGACAATATTCCAGTGCTGATCAGGGATATTGGTGTGGTGAAAATGGGCTATGCTACTCGGTTTGGCGCCATCACCGCCAACGGGCAAGGCGAGAAAGTTCTCGGTCAGATTATGATGCTCAAAGGAGCAGACTCTGGCAAAGTGATCCGCGAAGTAAAGGATCGAATAGCCCAAGTGCAGGAGAACCTTCCGAAGGGAATCGTGATCAACCCATTTCTCGAACGGTCAGAGCTGATCAATAAGACGACTTTTACAATTTCTGAAAATCTCATATTCGGCGCATTGATAGTCATTTTTGTGGTGGTATTGCTGCTGGGCGACTGGCGATCCGGCTTAATTGTATCGTCGATTATCCCGCTTTGTTTGCTCATCTCCATATCATTTATGCATGTCTTTGGCATCTCTGCAAACCTGATGAGTTTAGGCGCCATTGACTTTGGAATTATCATTGACGGCGCAGTGATTATCGTGGAATTTGTACTGTTTCAGTTTACGCAAAACAATTCCAGACTACTGGCATTGACAGGCAAAGAACGCCAACTGGCCAAGGACGCCATCACCATGGATGCCTCAAAGAAAATGATGAACTCAGCGTTTTTTGGCCAGATTATTATTCTCATCGTATTTATACCCATCCTCTCACTCACTGATGTTGAAGGCAAAATGTTCAGGCCGATGGGATTGGCCTTCAGTTTTGCTATCATCGGCGCGTTGTTCCTATGTCTCACCTACGTACCGGCCATGGCAGCGCTAATATTAAAACCAGAAGTACACTCCAAGCCAAAACTCGGTGACCGGCTTATGGCATTTTTGGATAGACTTTATTTGCCATCGATAAATTTTGCACTTAACCACAAAACTTTCACACTGACCGGAGCCTTTCTGATGCTTGCCATGGGTATATTTACCTATAGCAGAATGGGAGGAGAGTTTGTGCCAACCCTGGACGAAGGAGACTATGTAATCCAACCAATATTAAAGCCTGGCACTTCCTTAACCGAAACAGTGGAATTTTGTACAAAAATAGAAAGCATCCTGCTGTCCAAATTCCCTGAAGTAACCCAGGTTGTTTCCAGGATAGGCGCTGCAGAGGTTCCCACTGATCCTATGTCTATGGAAATGTCGGACATCATTGTGAAATTAAAACCTAAATCGGATTGGGTGAGCACTGAGTCGAAAGAGGAATTGGCTGATAAAATGAAGGAGGCTATTTCGGTATTCCCGGGTGTTGAATTCGAATTTACCCAACCGATTGAAATGCGGTTCAATGAGCTGATCACCGGTGTTCGAGCCGATGTGGCCGTGAAGATTTATGGCGAAGACCTTCAGGTACTCTATTCAAATGCCACAAAAATTAAATCACTGATCCACAACGTCGAAGGAGCAGCTGATGTGAGTGTGGAGCAGATAGTGGGTTTACCACAGATGACAGTGACCTACGATAGACGAAAATTGGCACTCTACGGACTTAACGTAGCCCAAGTCAATGACCTGATCCAGTCTGCCTTTGCCGGTAAAGTGGCAAGTACAGTCTTTGAAGGTGAACGCCGCTTTGACCTGGTGGTGCGGTTTGAGCAGGAAAGCAGGAAATCACTGGAAAATCTGGAGGGGATTATGGTAGATACTCCATCGGGCCATCGCGTACTAATCACAGAATTGGCCCAGGTAAGTATAAAATACGGCCCCGCGCAAATATCCCGGGACAATACCCGAAGACGAATCGTTATCGGTATCAATGTACGCAACCGCGATGTAGAGTCGTTGGTTGGTGAGATTCAACAAATCATAGAATCCAATATTGAATTGCCGGAAGGCTACTACATCACCTATGGCGGACAATTCGAAAACCTCCAAAATGCCAGCAGACGATTGAAGATTGTCGTTCCCCTGGCACTGGCATTGATTTTTATTCTACTCTATTTCGTTTTCGAATCTATAACCCAGGCAATCATCATATTCACGGCGATTCCAATGGCTGCTATTGGAGGTGTATTTCTTTTATGGCTAAGGGATATGCCTTTTAGTATTTCAGCAGGTGTGGGCTTCATCGCACTTTTTGGTATTGCTACACTCAATGGTATTGTTTTGATTTCCTATTTCAATGAACTAAAGGAGAAGGGGATTTCCGACATCAGGGAGCGCATCCTGGAAGGAACACGCGCCCGGATGCGACCCGTTATACTTACGGCCGCAGCCGCTGCATTAGGTTTTTTCCCCATGGCGCTGTCGGTATCCGCTGGGGCTGAAGTGCAAAAACCACTCGCCACGGTAGTGATTGGGGGTCTGGTTACAGCAACCTTGCTAACCATGATTATTCTGCCGGTAATATACATGGTTGTGTATGGGGGAGGCATCAAAGACAGGCTGTCGAGGTATGGACTGAAGGTCATTCTTGTATTCCTCTCTATATCTTTGTCGCCATTTCTGGCAAATGCCCAGCAAAACTCCATTACACTGGATCAGGCTATAAGCTTAGCGCAAACCAATAACCTGGAATTAAAAAATGCTTCGTTGAATGTGGAAAGCCAAAAGGCTCTGGTTAAAACCGGATGGACACTGGGGGATACGGAGTTTTCCTTTATGAATGGGCAGATCAGCACCGAAGCAACGGATTATAACTGGTTTATCCGGCAGGACTTTGGCTTGCCTTTTCATCAAAGTTCCATGACTTCATATTTAAAAACCCTTGTGGTAAGAAGCGAAGCGGAACTCCGGCTAGTAGGCAGAAAAATCGAATTGGATGTCAGCCAGGCTTGGAATGAACTTGTATGGCGACAACAGCGGCTGAAACTTATAGCTCAGGATTTCAATCAATACTCAGAGGCTGTAAAAATCGCGACAATAAAATATGAATCCGGCGAGAGCAATCTACTTTCCAAGGTAATGATGGATTCGAAATACGAAGAACTCAGATTGGCGCTTCAACAAGCCGAAGCAGACAAAGTTTCCGCTCAACAAAAACTCATGAAGGCGCTGCAATCGGATATGGCATATGATGCCGCCCAGGAGTCTATGGAGAAAATTCAACTTGATTACAATGCAGACAGCATGGCAAACTACCTCGAGCATTCAGCGATTGTTTCCTACCTGAATGAGGGCCTTGTCGTTTCTGGCGAAAACATAAAAGTACAGCGATCCACCATATCTCCACGGCTTGGTTTTGGCTATTTCAACCAGTCGATCGACAAGTATAAAGGATTTGATGGGTGGGAATTAAATGTAAAATTTCCACTGTGGTTCAGGCCAAACAGCGGGCAGGTACAATCAGCAAAAATCCAGGATGACATGGAAAATAACCGCTACCAGCAACAATATTTAACTATACTCAGTGACCTGCGAGTCCTGAACAACCAGCGAAATACACTTACAAATATGATTGATTCCTATGAAAAGGTTTCACTGCGCAATGCCGACCTGATTATGGAAAATGCAGACTTATTGTATAAAAATGGCGAAATCGAATACCTGGAGTTTATCCGAAGTATCGGCCAGGCTATCAGCATGAAGTTGAGTTATCTCGACACCCTGCACGAATACAATCTTATGACACTGAAAATGAATTATTTAGTAAAATGAACGGAATACCATGAAAGCTATAAAATATATTTCTCTGCTAATGTTGCTCACGGTGGCTTGCTCAGAGCAGAAAAAGAATGCCTCTGATGAAAAAGTCGTAATATCACCAACTGCTGAAAACTCGGTTGTTCTGACGCCCGAACAGGTATCGGCAATAAACATCCAAACCGGGCGCATTGCCAAAATCAATATAAAAAATGTGATTAAGGCCAACGGGTACTTCGATGTGCCACCGGAAAACAATGCCGTGGTGAGTCCGATGATCTCCGGGTATGTGCGCCAGATAAATTTTCTTATTGGTGATAATGTGAAAAAAGGCCAGGTACTTGCCGAACTTGAAAGCATGGAGTTTATCGATATGCAGCAACAATATGTTGAGATTAATGCCCGGCTGACTTTTCTGAAGGAAGAATACGATCGACAAATCTTGCTTCAGGAAAAAGATGCCGTATCCAGAAAGCAATTTTTAACCGTGGAGGCTGACTATAAAACTGCGCTATCTACTGTTGACGGATTGAAATCAAAACTCAGTCTCATAGGCGTAAATTTTGAGGCCTTGGGCCAGGGAAAAATCAATCAGCGGTTTTCTCTGTGCTCACCAATTACAGGCAGTGTAAAAAAAATGAATACGGTGGTAGGCAGATTCGCTGCACCATCAGAGGAACTGTTCGAAATTGTAGACACTGATCACCTGCATCTTGAATTGAATGTTTATGAAAAAGATGTACTAAAAGTGAAAAAAGGCCAGAATGTCTGGTTTAAGGTTCCCAGCCAGACAACCGCAATTTATGAAGGTGAGGTGTTGCTGGTCGGTCAGGACTTATCGGAAGATAAGAGGGCTATCGATGTCCATGTGCATATCCATGGAAATACGGCAGATTTCACGGTGGGCATGTATGCCAATGCCTCCATTGTTATCGAGGACAACCCATCATTTACTCTGCCGGTAACCGCGATCGTAACCGAAGGAACAAACAAATATTTATTTAAAAAAGAGACACCTTCAGGTGAAGGGGTCATGTTCACAAAGGTTCAGGTTTATACCGGTACTGAATCGGAAGGATTGATTGAACTCGTGAGTATGGATCAACTTTCAGAAGAGGATGAAATAGTCACTGACGGCGCCTTTTACCTGCTCAATGCCTTTTCGGGAAATGAGTAAATACTCATGGCATCACCATATAACAGCACTCAACTGGATGATAGGTACATTTATTGGTCAAAAAATTACGCAGGTCGAAAAATGATGGTAGTGGATAAAGAATAAAAAGAATTTTACCGACCTTTATGGTGTTTGTTGCATTATGTATTTATCAGATTTTAACAATATGAAAAAAACGGGATTAATTTTCTTGGGTATAATAGCCATGGCCATTATAGGAACTTTTCAGAACTGTGGCGGCGATGATAAGGAATCGGCTAAAGACAAAACCATCCGATTGTTAACCGAAAAAACTGAGTGGACCGTACAATCCGTGAGCGTACCCTCGAATACTGCCACTTCCTCTGCCGAATGGGCGAGTTTTAAACTTTCATTCACCAAAACAAATATGACTTGTTCCGGTCATCCAGCAGGTGCTCAGGCTGTATGGCCATCCGGCCCTTATACAGTGAGCGATGATGGTAAAACGATTACCCGGTCAGATGATGTAGCCATGTCAGTCCTCGAACTTACTGAAACCGCCTTCAGAGTGAATTTTGCCGTTCCTGAAGGTACTGAATTGGGAGGTCGCATCGAGGCGCTCGATGGTGAGTACACCTTCAATATGAAGTAAGCGATTAAAAATGCAAGAATAGCGCAGAGGCTGTCCGTCAGGCAGCCTTTTTTTGTGCTTTTAAAATAAATTTGTACATAAACATATTGGTTTAGGTTTTAGAAGTTTTTTCTAAAAAGTCTCAGCTATATTTATCACTTAATCAAGATATTAATTGGAGCACCTTCAATCTGAATTAACGCTCGTAACATCACTGAAACAACTGTGGCAAATGCCAGAGGCTTTTACGCACATAGTAATAGGTGAACGTAAAATTTCTATTGAGCGCTTTTTCAATTATGATTCTATCGACAATAAATTTCAGAGCTGGCACTACTGGTTGGACAACAGTGCAATTCTTATTGTATCCAAAGGTTCGCCCAGCCCGTTTGATATACGCCGATCCATTGAAACACTCGTCCATATTATTCAGGAATCGGGCAAAACAGGCATCGATCTCATCTGGGACGTCCAGGAACTAGTGCATCCCGGAATAAAAATACGAAGGGCCATCATCGATGGAAATAAAAAACTCTCCAGCTACCTCAATAAAAAGTTCCTGGTGATTTCACCAAAATTTAAGTCGCTGATCCGTATTTACAAGTTCCTTTATCAGAAAAGGATAGAACAACTCTACTTTGAAAATTCACCTGAAGAAGCATTTCAGAAAATCACTTCAGGCATTACCCTTCCCGAAAATACCGCGCTTCAAACTACAGACCGGTTGTCAAATCGCCAGTTGCTGATTCAGAAGAGCAAGGAAGAATTAGTGGATATGATAGACTCATTTACCATGAACCAGGAAAAAAACACCAATAAGGTACTCGAAGCCCTGGGTCATATTTCATGGGATGGCAAATTTAGTAAGGTAGAAATCGATGTGGAGGAGAACGATCCAAACTATGAATTGATCAATGCTTTTTCCATACTACAACAGGATGTCGAGGAGATCATTGGTGAATACAAGGATCTGAATCAAAACCTTGAATACAAGGTTGCCGAACGTATCGTTGACTATATTGATAAGGAATCAAATCTGCGTTCGATCCTTGACAATTCTGACCGTGTGACGTGGCTGGTAAATAATCGTCTTGAGCTCATCGAATTCAACATTGCGTTTTCTAACGAAATCAAAAGGCGCTATAAGCAAATCCCCCAAATCAACCACTTCGTTCTTGATTACATTACAAATGAGTATGAAAAAGAAGCCTGGAAAGCGCGGTTTGAATCAGCCTTACTTGGAAAAGCAGGTATTTATCTGGAGCAAGACAAATTTGACGGAAATGACCGTGTCTGGGAAATAAAAACCTTTCCGATAAGGGAAATTGGTAAAATTAAAGGTGTCGCAGTCTTTATCGAAGACATCACTCCGCTGAAACAAAGCCAGATGAAACTGATCGAAAAAAACCGCGATCTGCAAAAGGTAAACAGCGAGTTGGACAGCTTCGTATACCGCGTGTCCCATGACTTGCGAGCTCCGCTCACTTCCATTCTTGGTCTTATAAACCTAATGAAAATGGAAAGTAGCAAGGATAAGGTGATGGAGTATGTAGAACTCCAGGAGAAAAGCATCAGAAAACTTGACCTGTTCATAAAAGAGATCATTAATTTGTCGCGAAATTCCAGGCTTGGCATTACGGTCAGCAAAATTGAGTTTAATGAATTACTCGACGAAATTTTCGAAGCGCAACACTATACGGCATCGGCAGAAAAAATTGAGCGAATATGTGAAATCCAGGAAAATATGGATTTCTACACCGACCGACAGCGCTTGAGTATCATACTCAATAACCTCATATCGAACGGCCTCAAATACGCTAATCCCCATGCTGAAAAACAGTATATAAAGGTTAAGGCCTACACCGAAAACACGGATTGCATCATCGAGGTTTCTGACAATGGTATTGGTATTTCTGAAATGTATCTACCGAAAATTTTCGAAATGTTTTTCCGTGCTACACAGGATTTTCAGGGCTCAGGCTTAGGGTTATATATAGTTAAAGAAACCGTTGAAAAGCTAAAAGGCAAAGTGACGGTAAAATCAAAGATGCGTGTTGGTTCTACATTCAGAGTTGTCCTACCAAATCTAATCGACAGGTTTGAAGCCGCTCCCAAACTGGAGTCGTGAATTCTCTGCAAATCATCAAAATTTCACAGTGATATCAATACCAAACAAGTCCGATCGGGCATTAGCAATCTCTTCATTCATTCCGGTGTATTCAAAGATGTTGATAAGGCCACGGCTATAATTGAGTCCAAATTCGATGGCCGTATTGGGTGAAACCAGGATATTCATCCCGATTGCATACAACATCGTTACGTTACCACCGCCGGGTGCAAAATCCTCCGGCAAGCTACCCTGAACAATTTTTTCATGGAGTTTGAATTCGACTACCGGACCAAATTGAAAGTACAGGCGTTTATCCAGTGCCACTTCATCAGTAAAAAGTTTGAGCGTGGTAGGAATCTGAAGATACTGCACCCTAAGATCGATAGTTTCGTCCCCGGTGGCATAGGTTTTTTCAAACCGCATCCTCCGTGAAATGAACCCTACTCCGGTGGCGAAATAGTAATTTTTTCCAATACAAATATCCGCAATAGCCATCATGGGAATTGAAACTCTTGCGTTCGACGGTTTGACGCCTGACGTGTCCGTGAGATTGGTGATTCGCTGGCTAATGACAGATGGTGTCACCTTAATGCCCAGTTTCGTTTGCGCTCCAGCGGCATTATTAACCAAAATCACTAACATTGCAACTGTAAATATTTTCATGGCCGTCTATTTTTGGTAGTATGGATAAAGTTCAAAAGTCAGTTGCCGTTTTTATTTTATTGATCCTTTTCGCACAACTACTAAGCTCATGCGATAAAAAAACCTGTATCGATGCTCCTGATGTTTCCGCTGTCGAAATCAAGGTGAGCATAGAGCGGCTCGATAAAAAACTCCACAAAATTCCTACCAAAGAGGAACTCAGTACCCTCCTCAAGAGCAATCCGACTTTTGCTGAATCATTTTTGCATGTTTCTGAATATCTGATACCCGAAATCATTATAGCAAGGTATCATGACCTGCTCAATGCCAGCGATATTGACTCCCTGTTCTATGAAGTCGATAAAACTTTTGGCGACATGGAAGACATCCGGCTACAGTTTGAAGATGCCTTCCGCTATTTAAAATATTATTATCCTGAATTTAAAGTGCCGAAAATCCAGACAGTCGTGACGGGCATCGCCAATGACCTCTATATAACTGATAGCGTCATCGTGATAGGGCTGGATTATTACCTCGGGCCCAAAGGAAAATATCAGCCCAAGGGTATGCCGGAGTACCTTCTCAACAGGTATCAGAAGGAATATATGGTACCACAAATTATATTGATGTATTCTAATTATTATAACGCTACCGATATGAATGATAAGACAGCATTAGCTGATATGGTATTCTATGGAAAAGCATACTTCATGGCCAAAAACCTAATGCCATGCACGCCAGACAGCCTCCTTACCGGATATACTTCATTTGAATCAGTCGATATCGAAAAGCATGAACAGGTGATTTGGGCAGGGTTACTTGAAAATCAGGCGTTGTTTGATACAAGCCCTTTTATCAAAGACAAATTTTTGAGTGAGCGACCAAAAACTTTTGAAATTGGCGAAAACTGCCCCGGCAGGATAGGCCGGTGGGTAGGATGGCGTATAATCCAGAAATATGCCCAGGAACACCCTGGGATCAGTCTACCGGAAATCATGAAAACATCAGATGCTCAAAAAATCTTCAACGAGTCCAAATATAAGCCAATCGCTTATTGAGTCTTTGCGTTCTTTTCCACGAGTTCACAAGCGATGCTGACGAGAGTATCTTTTGAAAAGCGTAATTTGCCCAATTGAAAGGCGTTTTTCTGGTATTCCTCCAAAAGTGATCTGTCAGATAAGAATGGTTGTATGAGCTCAATAAATGACGACGGCTCATCCGGATCAAAGTAGAAGCCGCATCGGTTTTCTTCCACCAGTTTGCGCAACCATCCTTTGGTATTGACGATACATAGTTTTCCGGCAGCCAGCGCATCAAAAAACTTATTGGGACTGCAGGTCTCTAGAACCGAATGCTTCAAAAAGGATACTAGACAAGCGTCAACCCGATTAAGAATTCTGGCCATCTCATTTTTGTTTCCCGCAAGGATCAGATCAACATTTCTAAGCTTTTTTTCCTTGATATTCCGTTCCAGATTATCCCTTTCAGCACCATCTCCCATTAAAATGAACCTAATAGCCATACTTCGTTGTTGACAAATTTCAGCGACATTAATGATTTGCATCAAACCATTTGCCACGCCCATCGCTCCAAAGTAGCCAATCTCCATTACACCGCTTCCATGGCTAAATGCTGTTTTCCGTCCATAAAAATCTACATCAGACATGTTGGGTACTACAGTGACTGGGGCATTCTTGTATTTGGCTAAAATCCCATCCCTGATACCCGGCGACAGCGCTACGATATGGATGGCACTTTTATAGATGGTTTTTTCTAACCTTACTGCCAGGAATTGGAAAAACCAGGATTTCATAATTCCCAATTGAATTGGCGCTTCAGGCCACAGATCCCTGACTTCAAAAATATAGGGCACGCCCTTTAACCATTTCAACCAGAGCGCTGCTATTCCAACGGTAAGTGGTGTGGAAGTGACGTAGGCAATATCAGGCTTGTTTAGGTTCCCTGAGTATTTTATGGCTTTTACTGCGAATTTCAGGAATGCGAAATACCTGGATTTGGCTGACAGGCTATTGTCATAATACACCGGGAGGTAATGCACATGGATTCCTTCAATTGATTTAACGGCCAAATCAGGCTTATTGTGACTGGAAATCAGATCCACCTTATGCCCACGTTCTACAAGGCCTTTAGCAATATAAAATGAACGAATAGCACCCCCCTCCTTCGGTGTTTTGAAATACTGATGGATATAGAGCACTTTTTTCATGTCAAATGCAATGAGCTCCTCGTTAGAATAAATGAAATGCGGGCGCGGTTTCCACTGATTTCAATTTAGAGAAAATCATTAAAAAATCGTCGTGAATGGACCTTGCCCTTTGAATTGAATGAAATAAAAAAGCCTCCGTTGGGAGGCCTTTTATGATAATAGTTAATGACTATTTCGCGTCGGCGAATCGCTTAGCTACTTCATCCCAGTTGATCACATTCCAGAAAGCTGAAATGTAGTCAGGACGACGGTTTTGATACTTGAGATAGTATGCGTGTTCCCAAACATCCATACCGAGAATCGGAGTTCCTGGTTTTTCAGCAATATCCATAATCGGGTTGTCCTGGTTGGGAGTAGAGCTAACAAACAACCCACCTTTCGCATCTTTGCAAAGCCATGCCCAGCCCGAGCCAAATCGAGTGGCTCCTGCCTTCGAGAATTCTTCTTTGAACTTGTCGAACGTGCCAAAAGCCTGGTCGATCGCATATGCCAAAGTTCCAGAAGGTTTGCCGGTGCCATTTGGCCCCATGACTTTCCAGAAAAGCGAATGATTGAAGTGCCCACCGCCGTTATTCCTGACTGCAACGGGAAGTTTGCTGATCGACGCCATGAGCTGTTCGATCGATTTACCTTCCATATCTGTTCCCGCTATGGCGGCATTCAAATTAGTCACGTAAGCGTTGTGATGTTTGCCATGGTGGATTTCCATGGTCATTGTGTCGATGTGCGGTTCCAATGCGTTGGCTGCATAGGGTAGTGCCGGGAGTTCAAATGCCATAATTCAATTAATTTTAAGTGATACAATATGCAATTTATATAATTCAACGGTTTTTGTTCGATTCAGGACGGGGTATTAGTATCGCAATTGTCGAAAAAAATCCTCGAGCAAAAGTCGACTTTCGTCAGCCAGGAGACCTTGGTACACCTTGGTCCTGGGATGAAGCAACATATTTCCAACCAAAGAATAGCCTCGTTTCTCATCCCTTGCCCCGTAATATACTGCTCCAAGCTGAGCCCAATTCAGGGCGCCTGCACACATTACACAGGGTTCGAGTGTCACATAGAGCGTACAATCATCCAGGTATTTGCCTCCAAGATATTCGCACGCTGAGGTAATGGCCAGCATTTCGGCATGGGCGGTGGGGTCTTTCAGCAACTCTACCTGATTATGGGCCTTTGATATAATTTTATTTCCTGCTACGATAACCGCACCCACCGGAACCTCGCCACTTTCAAAAGCTAAATTTGCTTGCTTGAGAGCTTCGGCCATAAATCGCTCAGTAGAATTAACCAATAAAGTCATTGAAGTGTTTATTTAATCTTAACTGATTCCAATACATGCCTGGCTACCGGGGCCCACATGTTCTGCTGTGATACCGGGCAAGTGAAATTTAAGAGTAGCGTCTTTCTATTGATAATACCATAGTGAATCCTTGTGTACTTGCTGGTAGTAGCCTGATCAAAGGAAGTCCCTTCTTCGTCTCTAACCACAGACACAAATTCGAAAACGGCATATTTTTCATCATCAATCTGAACAACTTCTTCGGTGATGAACCGCACTTCATCGTATAACCCCATAATATTGGATTTGTAAAAACTCTTCATGATTTCCAGGTCCTCGGGATTCCATTGGGAAAAAGCCACATTTACACCAATATCTACCGTGCCAGACATAGCATCCGTAAAAGCAGCAAGCGGCGCTTTGGCGGCTACATATTTTCGGTCAATTTCGGCTTTTTCCAGAAGACGGAAACCCTCTGGCAAGGACAGCGTAATACTGTCATTAACTTTGGTTTTTACGTATTTCATTTGCTGAAATCCCATAAAAATAAAAATGGTCAAAAAAGCGGTGGCAAAGCGTATCATAGGAAGATATCGATTGTGACTAATTTCAGATAACATTTTAGGGGGAATGTAGGATGTGCTGTCATCAGAATTGCGACAACGTGTTTTCAATAATATCACAACACTCGAGCAATTGACTCTCAGTGATTACCAACGGCGGAGCGAATCTGATAATGTTTCCGTGCGTTGGCTTAGCCAATAGCCCATTCTCCATGAGCTTTAAGCAGATTTTCCAGGCAGTATCACCAACTTCAGAATCATTAATCACAATCGCGTTCAGCAGGCCTTTGCCACGGACCAACGTGACCAACTCGTTGGAATCAACGATTTGTTGCATTCGTTCACGAAAGATCATTCCAAGTCGGAATGCGTTTTCAGCAAGTTTTTCTTCTTCCACAACCTGCAGAGCAGCCATTGCAACGGCACAAGCCAACGGGTTTCCTCCGAATGTGGAACCATGCTGGCCCGGCTTGATCGTGAGCATGATCTCATGACTCGACAACACCGCAGAAACCGGCAATACCCCACCGGACAATGCTTTTCCGAGAATCAGAATATCCGGCTTTACTCTTTCGTAATCGCAAGCCAACTTCTTACCGGTACGTGCGATTCCCGTCTGGACTTCGTCGGCAATGAACAGAACGTTGCTTTTTTTGCAGAGCGAATAAGCCTGGCTAAGATACCCTTCATCCGGCACGAAAACCCCTGCTTCGCCCTGAATTGGTTCGATCATAAAGCCGGCTATGTGTGGATCTTGTAATGCTTTTTCCAAAGCAGGAATATCATTATAAGGTATGATAACGTAACCCGGCATATAGGGTCCGAATCCGTCTCTACTCGACGGATCGGTGCTTGATGATATCGCGGCAAGCGTACGTCCCCAAAAATTACCGGCTGCGAAAATGATCTTGGCTTCGTTGGCGGGAATGCCTTTTACAGTATATGCCCACTTTCTGCACAATTTCACGGCTGTCTCGCCACCTTCCACACCAGTGTTCATAGGAAGCACCCTATCATAGCTGAAATATCCGGTAACGTATTCTTCATAAACACCAAGCATATCATTGTGAAATGCCCGTGATGTGAGTGTGAGCCTCGAAGCTTGTTCAGTCAGTGCGGAGATAATTTTTGGATGACAGTGTCCCTGATTCACGGCACTATAAGCTGACAGAAAATCGTAATATTGCCGGTCCTCCACATCATACATGTGTACTCCCTGACCCCGGCTCAGCACCACGGGAAGAGGGTGATAATTCATGGCGCCATATTTTTCTTCTAGCGCTATGGCCTGTTCTTTGGAGCTTATTTTATGCATGGATATTTACCTGTTTTCTCTATCGTATTTCCTTTCAAAGGTATTTCAAAATTGATAAGGCACAAAGCCGGTCGTTCACAATATCGGGATGAACAAATCGGAGAGTGTTGAGGATTAAAATACTCTTACTGTCATTGCTACGATAAAATAAGTAAAACCCGTTTTGCTGTTTAGATTTTTATTCCTCATATTTGCAGTCCAATTTGTGAATCGACATAATTTACATAAAAAATGGCTAGAATTTGTCAAATAACGGGGAAGAAACCTTTGGTTGGAAACAATGTTTCTCACGCGAATAACAGGACCAAAAGAAAGTTTTACCCCAACCTTCAGAAGAAGAGATTTTACATCCCTGAAGAAGATCGTTGGATTACCCTAAAGGTTTCTGCTGCCGGCATTAAGACCATCAATAAGAATGGAATCACTGCCACTTTGAAAAAGGCGCAAAAGCAAGGTTTGATATCAGTTTGGTAAAAGATAAATACATTATACAATGGCAAAAAAGGGAAACAGGGTTCAGGTGATTTTAGAATGCACAGAACATAAGAACTCAGGCATGCCGGGTACTTCCAGATATATTTCCACAAAAAACCGGAAAAATACCACCGAAAGGTTGGAACTGAAGAAGTACAATCCGATTATGAAAAAATATACTGTTCACAAAGAAATTAAATAGTCATGGCTAAGAAGGTTGTTGCTACGCTAAAAACGAAAGGTGAGAAGAATTACGCCAAGGTCATCAAGGCCGTTAAGAATGAATTAACCGGCGGTTACTCTTTTAAAGAAGAAATTGTAAGCTCTGACCACGTGAAGGATGCTTTCAAAAAATAAGGCTGACACAGCTCAAGTTTGAAAATCCCTGCATCCTCAGGGATTTTTTTTTCTTAACTAATCCCAAGCACACCTATGTTCAAGTTCTTTTCCAAAAACACTAAAGAATCGCTCGACAAAGGTCTTGAAAAAAGTAAATCCAACTTTTTCAATAAACTCAGCAAAGCGGTGGTCGGAAAATCCACGGTTGATGACGAAGTATTGGATGAACTGGAAGAAATACTCATTACTTCCGACGTCGGCGTTGAGACGACGGTTAAAATCATAGAGCGAATTGAAAAACGCGTCGCACGAGATAAATACCTCGGCACGCAGGAACTCGACAAGATTTTAAAAGAAGAAATCGCCGCCCTACTAGAAGAAAACAACATCAGCGATCAGGAAGATTTCTACTTGCCCGACGATAAAAAACCATACATCATGCTGGTAGTAGGCGTAAATGGCGTTGGGAAAACAACAACCATCGGCAAATTAGCCAGCCAGTTCAAATCTCGTGGCAAAAAAGTAGTTCTCGGCGCTGCTGATACTTTTCGGGCTGCAGCCGTGGAACAACTGAAACTTTGGGGACAACGCGTCGGGGTTCCGGTGGTAGCGCATGGCATGAATACCGATCCTGCATCCGTTGCTTATGATGCGGTGAAGCAGGGTGTGGAAACAGGCGCTGATCTGGTCATCATCGATACGGCAGGCAGACTGCATACGAAAGTAAACCTGATGAACGAACTGTCGAAAATAAAGCGCGTGATACAAAAATTCCGCGAGGATGCGCCTCATGAAGTTTTATTGGTTCTCGATGGCAGTACAGGCCAGAATGCCACGATCCAGGCCAGGGAATTTACGAAAGCCACAGACGTTACTTCGATTGCTATAACCAAACTTGATGGCACTGCAAAGGGAGGTGTTGTACTTGGCATTAGTGATGAATTTAAAATTCCGGTTAAATATATTGGTGTTGGTGAAAAGGTGGATGACCTCCAGATATTCAATAAAACCGAATTTGTGGATTCCTTTTTCAGCAAAACCACCTAAAACCCGGCTTGCCATACTGATTCCCTTCCATGAATTGTTACCGGCCAGACAGTCGATTATGGCTTTACCTTGCTTTTCTCCACTGCCGTTTTATCGTTTTTCGTGTCGGTATAAACGATTTTCTTCCGGAATGGGAGCCGGTAGGAAATGTAGTAGTTGAATCCGGCTGCTGAGGTTCCAATGTTCTTGCCAAAGCCCGGAATATAATAAGGCTTGAGATCCTCGGTTCCCTTCACAGAGAGAAACAGCTTATACCGCACGGTGAACCCCAAGTACAATTGTTTCACAATTCTAATCCTCAATCCCGTATTCAGTTCAAACCAGTTTGCCCGGGCCTGGTTATTACTTGTAGTTTCGGTAGTATTTGGCCACTTAGTATTTGACTGGATCACCGCCCGGGTGTCGAAATCGAGATTATCATTGAAGTTGGCATGTCCGTGCCTGAATCCAAAAAAGGCCACATTCAGATCTGGGTCGTTTTTCATTAAATTAACATCGACACCAAAACGACGGTAAGTGCCATTGTTTTCATAACGGAAGGTAGGTTCATCAATCGTTATACTGGAAATGCCCAAATCCGCAACGAGAAAAAAATTGTCGATATCCATGTCGCCCTCTACTTCAAAAAAATTCCTTTTCTGAGAGAAAATTTGGTACAGAAAAGTTCCCGGGTCGACTCCTACCCGCACTGCCGATGGCGCATATCTGCTGATTTGCGCGGTAGCGAATACCGACGAAAGTAACATCATTATGCTAAAAATATACCTCAATGTTGGTCGTATTAAATCTTGAAAGATAGTCTGTGATCAATGCCGCTGACGGAAAGGTGATCGTATCGGCCGCCAGGTTGTGATAGCTGATTTCCATGCCACACGATTCCGTAATTACTCTGAATTTCCGCTCATAGCTCACGCTGATAACATGCGGTTTTGGGTGGAGGTAATAAATCGTATCAAGCACCACAGGATTGTTTGCCAGTGTGTCGTACCGAATGGAATCGATCATAACAAGCTGAAAAGTTGTTTGGTCCGCCGCAGGATTTACAGGAAGTTTCAATGTGTCCTTTTTTAGTGCTTTTGTGTAAAATTCCAGATCATTTCCAATGGCGGTTACAGAATAGAACGTCGTGTCTTTGCCCTTTATACTAATGCTGCCATTTTCTAGTGTATCTACATTCAGGAATGTAACAAGCAGATAATTATTAGCGGATGAAACGCAATCTTCATTCTTGCAGGATGAAAAAAGAATTAGGATAAGAAAGATAAAGGTGAAAAAACCAATTAATTGTTTCACTGATTAACGTTTTCGAAGTAACGCAAATTTATTCTTTTAATTTTAATTCCCTTGCTCAGTCTGACATATGCAAATGTCGCCACAGGAAATGCCCATGGATTTTTTGCTATTTTTGCAGAAAATGAAATTGTCTTGAAAACCAAGGGTACAAAAAAACCAAAAGTCAACCTAATTACACTCGGCTGTTCCAAAAACATTGTTGATTCGGAAGTAATCATGACGCAGCTTAAAGGTAATGGAATCCCAGTGGTGCATGAAGCCGACGGGCACAACAACAACGTCGTCATTATTAATACTTGCGGATTCATCGACAATGCCAAGCAGGAATCAATAGACACAATACTAAAGTATGCCGATGCAAAAAAGCAGGGGCTCATTGAAAAAGTTTATGTGACGGGATGCCTTAGCCAGCGATACCGCGAAGACCTCGAAAAAGAAATTCCCGCCGTGGATGCATGGTTTGGCACCATGGAACTGCCTGCGCTTCTTAAAAAATTCAAAGCAGATTACAAGCATGAACTTATCGGCGAGCGCATCACCACAACTGCTAAACATTTCGCCTACCTGAAAATATCAGAAGGATGCGACCGCCCATGCTCCTTTTGCGCCATCCCGATTATGAGAGGAAAACACGTTTCTAAACCTATGGATATCATCCTCACCGAAGCGCAAAACCTGGCAAAGAACGGTGTTAAAGAATTATTGCTGATAGCCCAGGACTCCACCTACTACGGACTTGACTTGTACAAAAAAAGAAATCTGGCCGAACTACTTGATAAATTATCCGATGTCGAAGGCATCGAATGGATCAGGCTACACTACGCTTTCCCGTCGGGATTTCCAGAAGACATTCTGGATGTGATAGCCGCCAACCCTAAAATTTGCCGTTATATCGACATTCCACTTCAGCATGCATCTACCAATATGTTGAACATCATGCGTCGTGGTACGACCAGGGAGAAAACTGAAAATTTGCTGAAAAATATCAGGAACAAGATCCCCGGAATTGCCATAAGAACCACCATGCTTGTCGGGCACCCGGGTGAAACTAAAAAGGACTTTGCCGAATTGATGGATTTTGCGCAGCAATGGCGATTTGAAAGACTTGGCGTGTTTACCTACTCCCATGAAGAAGGAACGCACGCTTTTGGAATGAAGGATAGTCTATCCCAAAAAACAAAGGAGGCCCGCGCTGGAGAATTGATGCAACTTCAGGAACAAATTAGCCTCGAGCTTAACGAACAAAAGATTGGTAAAACATTCAAGACACTTATAGACCGTAAAGAATCCGGTAATTTCATAGGTCGTACCGAGTTTGACTCACCGGAAGTAGATAACGAAGTGCTCATAGACGCCAAGACTAACTTCCTGCGTATCGGAGATTTCGCTCAAATAAAAATCACGGCCGCTCATGAGTTCGATCTGATAGGAAAGCCGGTGTAATCCATAACTTTCGGATAGATTACCAGCCTGTCATTTCACGATAATCTCGTATTTCCCTGCGCCTAGGTGAAAGTTATTTTCTTTCATGATTATATCTTCTTCAGTAGTTAAGTTTTTCACTGTGGCTATGGATTTCCAATAGTTTTCAGGGACCACGACAGTGGCAGAGGCAGCGTCAGGTATTTCTACGTTCATTGAAAGTGTGCCGTTCTCCAGTTTCCATAATGAGGCTATATTACCTTTTACGGAATTGTAGGTGCAGTTCACCCAGCGAATATTACCAACCGGCATTGGTGCAATTACAATGTCGCTGTAGGCGATTGAGTTTTCAACCTGATAAATACCGCCAAGTCCTGCGTAAAACCATTCCATCAGGTGGCCGAGCATCATATGATTGTTGGAAGATTCGGCCAGCGCAGCCCAACTCTCGGTAAGTGCAGTAGCACCATTTTTCAGCTGGTAGCCATAGCCGGGCCTATCGCTTCGGTTGTTCATCTTATACAAAACATCGGAGCGGCCATTTATACTCAGCACCTGCACCAGAAAATGATAACCAATATCACCGGATGTCAGAGCATAATCGTTATCGGCAATAGCCTGGACCAGGTTGTTGAAAACCCTGGCATAATCAGCTTCAGAAATCAGCCCCACATATAGAGGCATGGCATAAGAAGTCTGACTGCCGGTGCCAACGAAACCAGTTGAGGACTGGAAAAACTTTGCCAGAAAAGCCTCGCGGACAGCATCTGACTTTTCCGAATAAATCACAAAATCCTCATTATACCCTAGGGTCAGAGCGACCTTGGACAATATCTGCAAATCATAAAAATAGATCGATGTGGCCGTCAGAGCTTTTGGCGTAAGCTGAGCCTCACCCGGAAATTTCGGGCCGAGGTCGTACCAATCGCCGAGGCCATAGTTCAGAATATGACCTTCTGCTTTCTCCCCCAGGTATTGTACATACTTTTTCATCATTGGGTAAGCCTTGGCGAGAATTTTCTTATCACCATACCACCGATATACCTGCCATGGAATGATGACCGATGCACTGCCCCATTCGGGGGAATCACGGAATCCGGCTTTGAAAGGAACATATTCAGGCGCGATGTCCGGCACCAGGCCGTTGTCCAACTGCGAATCGATCATGTCCTGCACTACCTTTTTATACAACGCGCCGATGTCATAGTTATAATGCATCGAAGGTCCAATAAGGTAGGTTTGCTCCAGCCAGCCAAGTTTTTCACGATGCGGGCAGTCAGTCGCCACACTGGCCATATTACTCTTTATTCCCCAGTTGATCAGGTCAAAGGTTTGGTTGAAAAGTGTATCAGAGCAACTAAACGTTCCGACAACAGGCGATGAATTGCGTGTATGGAGCAACTTCATCGCTACAATTTCGGTCTTTTCTGTTGCATCTTTCGGCTCCGTAATCTCCACTTCAGCGTAGCGGAATCCATAGTAAGTGAACCGCGATTGCCATGTTTCCACACCTTCTCCTTTCAGGGTGTAATTCAGTTCGTATGGTCCGCCGCTGCTTTGTTGGGTTAGAAATCCATCGGGATTGACCAACTCGTCAGGTATAATTTTAACTCTGGCGCCCTTGTTACCCTTCACCTTGAGCGAAATGATGCCTGACGCATTTTGACCGAAATCGTATATAGGGTTTCCATTTCCACCTTTAAAAATTTTAACCACATCAAATTCCTGCATCACCTTTAAGGGGTGGTCCTCTTCCGGTACCAATTCACCTATCGGGTCAGTTAGTTCAATGGCTTTTGCCCAGGCGGAGTCATTAAGTTCGGGGCTGTTCCAACCTTCTTGTTCAAGAGTAGCGTCGTAATCTTCACCGCCATAAATGCTGCTGAATGTTATGGGAGAAGGCGCTGCATTGCATGAATCGTCGGATACGATATTTTCTTCGCTCCCATCTTTGTACTGAATATGGATATTGAAGATTAATCTTGGATAACCGTAGGCTACTACGAGCTTTCTGTACCGCTCACGGTTCACATTGAAAAAGCCATTACCAACAAGCACACCCATGGCGTTTTTGCCCTTTTTCAGTTGATCGGTGATGTCATAGGTGTTATAGAAGCAGCGTTTCAGATAATTTGTCCATCCCGGAGTAAGAAAGCTATCGCCTGTTTTTTGGCCATTGATATAGAGTTCATAATGTCCGAGCCCGGAAATGTAAATTGTCGCCTGGTCGATCTCCTTGCTGATTTCAAAGGATCTCCTGAACATCGGAACAACCGATCGCTTTTTGCCTTTATTTCCCAACTCATTGCCATCACCATGCACTGCAGGAATGATTTTCATGCTGTCGGCAAGTGATTCGTAGCCTATCCATTTGGCATCAACCCACGGATTTTTATCGGCTTTTGAAGGATCAGAAGGGATGCAAAGGGAGAGGAGAATTATTCCAATGGTGGAAAAAAGAATAGTTGATTGTATCGCTTTCATAAATAGGGTGTTTAGAAAAGCCAGGAATAGTCTATATTCCAAAGGTTTGCCAAAATTAGTATAGAGAGGACAAAAAGATGTATTGAATAGTTTTTCTTGCTCAAATATATTTCCCTGCGAACCAAAATACAATCTTAACCTTTACCAGGTCTTTAAAACGATAAAGGTTCAGATGAGATTCTGAACCTTTATTTGCATTCATACTAATTCATTTTAAAACAGGTGCTACTCCAGATACGTGTATCCGTATAATCCCGACCGGTAATTCGACAGAAATTCCTTTCCTTCCAAGGCCGTGATACTTCCGGCTTTCACAGAGGCTGTAACCCATGTTTCGACAGTACGCACGAGCTTCTTGGAATTATATTGCACATAATCCAATACCTCGGCCACCGTTTCCCCATCAATAATCTTGTCAATGCTATAGCTGTCTCCATCTACTGAGACGTGAACAGCATTTGTATCACCAAACAGGTTGTGCAAGTCCCCAAGAATTTCCTGGTAAGCACCTACAAGGAACACACCGATGTAGTAAGCATCCTTCCCTTTCAGCGCATGTACAGGTAAATAATGATGAGTATTTTTTACCGAAATGAAATTATCGATTTTGCCATCTGAGTCGCAGGTAATGTCTTGAAGCGTGGCAGACCTGGTTGGTTTTTCATCGAGGCGTTGTATGGGCACTATGGGAAATATCTGGTCGATAGCCCACGAATCTGGGAGCGACTGGAAGAGGGAAAAATTACAGAAATATTTGTCGGAAAGGAGTTTCGACAATTGTTTCAACTCGTCGGGCGTATGCTTGGAGGTTCCGGACATATTGTAAATCTCACGCGCGAGCGACCAAAACAATCTCTCGATCTGTGCCCTGGTTTTCAGGTCAATTAATCCCAGGCTGAACCGGTCGAGTGCTTCTTCGCGAATCTGCTGGGCATCATGCCACGACTCGAGTAGCTTTGGCTGGTTCAGCTGATCCCATATCCCGTAAATTTCCTGAACCAATTCGTGGTCATTTTCATTCAACTCAACATTTTCATCCCACTCCGGCAGGCTGGTAGTCTCGAGCACTTCAAAGACGAGTACTGAATGGTGTGCTGTAAGCGATCGTCCCGATTCCGTTATGATATTTGGATGGGGAATATTGTGCTTTTCACAAACGTCGGAAATGGTATATACCGAATCGTTCACGTACTCCTGTATGCTGTAGTTTACACTACTCTCGCTGTTAGCCGACCTGGTACCGTCATAATCCACGCCTAAACCACCTCCGATGTCAACAAAATCTATCTTAAAGCCATGCTGATATAGCTGAACGAAAAACTGGGATGCCTCGCGTAGCGCTATCTTTATACGCCTTATTTTTGTCACCTGGCTGCCTATATGGAAATGCACCAGCTTCAGGCAATCCTTCATTTTATTTTTTTCGAGATATTCCATAGCCTCCAGCAGCTCACTGGCCGTCAGACCAAATTTGCTCCCGTCGCCGCCCGACTCTTCCCATTTTCCACTGCCCGAACTCGCAAGCTTTATGCGAATACCAATATTCGGATCAATTTTTAGTCGCTTGGCAATTTTGTTAATGAGTTTTAATTCGTTGAGTTTCTCCACGACCAGGAATATCCGTTTACCCATTTTCTGGGCCAGAAGTGCTAATTCGATATAGTTCTCGTCCTTATAACCATTGCAAATGATCAGCGAATCAGGATCGGTGTTGATGGCGATGACGGCATGTAGCTCCGGCTTGGAGCCGGCCTCCAGGCCGATGTTGAACTTCTTCCCATGGCTCACGATTTCTTCCACAATAGGGCGCATCTGGTTCACCTTGATTGGGTAAACTATGAAATTAGTGCCTTTATAGTCATATTCCTCTGCAGCCAGCTTGAAGCAACTGGTCATTTTTTCTATCCGGTTATCGAGGATATCCGGGAAGCGAATAAGAACCGGCGTGGACACATCGCGTATTTGCAACTCATCTACCAACTCACGTAGGTCGATTTTGGCACCGTCCTTTCTGGGTGTCACTTGCACGTTTCCCTTTTCATTGATGGAAAAATAGTTCACCCCCCAGCCTTCGATATTATAGATTTCTGCGGAATCTTCAATACGCCATTTTCTCATTGTAAACCCTTGATTTAATATGGATTAATGTAACGGAACCTTCTTTTGGTCATTTGGCTTTTTAACAGCCATCAAAAGTAATACTACTGATGAAATGTGTTGTACGAATTATGTTAAAAATCCATTAATACCGCTCCCATTTAATTTATCGAAAGTAACATATAGCCATATCCAACAAAAAAAACCGGACAAGCCGGCTTTTTCTCTACAAACTAATTATGCGTATCTCCACATTAAAGAAGAGATGTATTTCGAAATACGGCAAAACCACGGCATTCGTCGATATTTTTCAACCAACGGGCTTAATTACTATATGAACGGACGGCCTGCTGGGCTGAGTGCGGGAAGTGAAACGGTTTGTATTAAGAACATACCAACCAAAAAAAAGCGTTGCAGCCGCTCCATTTGTCACCGGAATCTCAGATCAAATTTCTTCCAGCTAGAATACTACTCATTCAATAATTCGTTCTTTATTTGCTGGAGTCGTGCCTTTTGCTCCTTGGAAACTTTCGGATAGTGTAATTTCAGCTTTTCAAATTCAAAATAAATAATAGCTCCAAGGCAGAGCCTGGTAAACCATTTATCGTCTGCTGGCAGCACATACCACGGCGCAAAATCGGTAGATGTCGCGCTCAACAATTCCTCATAAGCTGCTGTGTATTTATCCCAATGTTTTCTTTCCTGTGCATCTGCAATAGAAAATTTCCAGTTTTTCTTTGGATTTTCGATTCTTTCCAGGAATCGCTTCTTTTGTTCGTCCTTCGACACGTGTAGAAAAATCTTGAGAATGATGGTGCCATTTTCGGTAAGAGTCCTCTCAAACTGGTTGATTTGATTGTAGCGTTTCTTCCAGAAGCTAGCCTTGATATCCTTTGCCGATTGCACTCCAGGCAATTTTTCATTGAGCAGATATTCCGGATGTACTTTGGTGACGAGGACATTTTCGTAGTGCGACCGGTTGAATATCCCTATTTCACCCCGCCCAGGAAGTTCCTTGTAGTGTCGCCACAAGTAGTCGTGATCCAACTCTTCCTTGCTGGGGCTTTTGAAACTCGCCACTTTTACACCGCTAGGATTCAATCCGCTAATTACATGCTTTATGGCACCGTCCTTTCCAGCAGCATCCATTGCCTGCAGCACAATGAGTACACTGTATTGGTCATGGGCATACAATTTATCCTGCATCAAGGCAAGATTTTCCAGGCCTTCATTCAATATTTGTATGCCTTCTTCCTTCGATACTAATTTCTTTTTAATATCAGAATGGTAATCCTTCTTCAGGGAAATCGCTTTACCTGGTTTCACTTTCAGAGAATTCATGTACTTCTGAAATTGATTCCTGCGTTCTTTTACTTTTGCCATGATTTTATGTGGTGAATGAGCGTTTTAGGAACGTTGTCCGAAAAGCCAAGGTGAATTTGCGGCACGTATTCTCTGGGATATTCTTACTTTTTTATTGGTTTAAAGAAATCACCTGGCTCCAGGCCACATTCTTCGATCATCTGGATCGCATAATCCAGTGTTCCCAATTCCTTGTCGGCATTATTGGTTCCCATGCTAAACTTGGCTCCAGCGGCCTTTGCCCTTTTTATAAATGTTGCCGAGGGTATTTTATACCGTGCGTTTATTTCAATGGCGATGTCATTAGCCACCGCTGCATTGATCAGTTTATCCATGCGCTCGGGGGTCCACAGAGCGTCGTATTCCGGCTGAAGTGTATCGGGTAGGAAGGTAGAATTAACGTAAATATCGACAGGTTCTGATTCCATGATGGCTACAATTTTGCCCACAAGCTGATCCATAAAGTCCTGTTTGTCATCCACAAAAACTTCGTCCTTCATCCAGAGGCGCATTCTTCTTCCTTTGCTGTCGGTCCAGGTCATACCGTCGGTAAATACATAGTCGAACATGGCAATTTTGTCCGGAGAAAACATATTTACCCATTCACGACCTTCGGCTTGCATAGCGATAAATACCGGATACTTTTTGTACTGTTCCAGGCTGGCCACTAACGAGGAGTCGTTGGTAATCGGAAATCCCACTCCCGCATTGAATGCCACGCCATAGTCAATACCTGTTCTCTTTGAATGTTCCAGCAGTTCTTCCATCGTGAGTCCCCCTTTTAAGTGGCCATGATAATCGACGATTTCATAACCCTTTGCCTTCAAATCAGCGATTTTTTGGATCATAGGACTTACTGGCTCTGTCGATGTTGCTTCAGCCTTTTCAGTCTTGCTAGAACAAGATGTAATCAAAAAGGCTAAAGCCATTGAAACAAAAAATAGTGCGTTTTTCATAATGTGAACTTTTTAGTATATGGTGTTACCATAGCAAGTTAGTGACAGAAGCTGAAGATTAAAACATTATGGCTACAAAGCATGTTCGTTTAGTTAATAGTAATAATCATATCAAGCCATGTTTGGGATATTTAGAAAAAAAACTGACCTGCAAAAACTCACTCAGCAATATAAATTACTGCTTGAAGAATCTTATAAACTGTCACATGTGAACAGGGCCGCCAGCGACCAAAAAGCTGTAGAGGCAGAAGAATTATTAGCAAAAATCGAAGCACTCAGGCTGAATCCAGGCGAAAAGCACTAAATATCCATGAGTGCGTAATATTGGCCAACGCCAAACTCAGCCTTTATCCATTCACTAAGTGTGTATCTTCATTCTTCGTGCCCATCTGAAATATTTTTAGGGTAACTTTGGCCTTCAATTGCTTTAATACTTATAAATCTTTCGGATGCCCCCCCTTAAACTGCATATATTATTTGAAGACAATCATCTGCTGGTGATCAATAAACCCGCCGGCATGCTGGTACAAGGCGATGAAACCGGCGATGAGCCTCTCGTAGAAACCGGGAAGCGCTACCTGAAAGAAAAGTATGAAAAGCCCGGCAATGTTTTTCTTGGCGTGGTACACAGGATTGACCGGCCGGTCAGTGGCGTAGTTCTTATGGCAAAAACCTCCAAAGCCCTTGAGCGATTGAACAAAGCGTTTAGAGATCACAAGGTGTATAAAAAGTATTGGGCTGTTGTAAAAAATAAGCCAAAAGTTGAGAGTGACAAGCTGATTCATTGGTTGGTGAAAGACCATGGGAAAAATACGGTTTCGGCATCTGAAAACTTTATCGAAGGCGGCTTGAAAGCAGAGCTTAGCTACAGAATACTCGGACGGCTCAACGACCATTACTTATTGGAAGTGACCCCACTCACGGGAAGACCACACCAGATCCGCGCCCAACTTGCCGCCATTGGCTGTCCCATCCGTGGGGATCTTAAATACGGTTTTCACAAACCAAATACCGATAAAAATATTAATCTCCATGCAAGAGAAATTGTATTTGAACATCCAGTGAAAAACGAAAAAATGAGAATAACAGCTCCTTTACCGGAAAATGATTTTTGGGAACAATTTTTAACCCTTGATCCAGTTAAAATAAAAAATAAAGATATTGGTAGATTAATATAGATTAGCTGAAAATTGCTCATTCCCTCCAATAAGGGAAACCAATTAGCTAAGTTTGTAATTGACAGAAAACTCAGTCCCGATGACGACACGCTGGATATACAAGGAAGATGTGGATGAACAGGTGGTAGCGCAGTTGTCGCAGGACCTCGACGTGAATCCAATCATCGCCAAAATCCTCGTACAGAGGGGAATTACAAATACCGAACTTGCTCGCAATTTCTTCCGTCCATCGCTCGACCTGCTTCATGATCCTTTCCTCCTTAAGGATATGGACAAGGCATTGGTCCGAATCAAAAAGGCGATGGACACCAACGAAAATATCCTGATCTACGGCGACTACGACGTGGACGGAACCACCTCCGTGGCGTTGGTTTATGGGTTTTTCAAGAATTTTTACGAGCATATTCAGTTCTACCTACCCGACCGCAGCAAAGAAGGGTACGGAATATCCAAAGCAGGTATCGACTGGGCTGTAGAGAACAACATCTCTCTATTGATAAGCCTTGACTGCGGTATCAAAGCGATGGAAGTGACCGAATATGCCAATAATAAAGATATAGACCTTATTATCTGCGACCATCACCTGCCGGGAGAAAAACTTCCTGCGGCCTATGCCATTCTGGATCCAAAAGTTGAAGGCTGTCAGTACCCATTTAAGGAATTGTCAGGTTGCGGAGTAGGATTCAAACTGTTACAGGCATTTTGCGAGAAATTCGGCTATGACCCAGACTTGCTTTACGATTACCTGGATCTGGTGGCCGTAAGTATCGCCGCAGATATCGTACCCATAGTTGATGAAAACAGGATTCTGGCCTATCATGGCCTCAGCAAACTGAACGACAACCCTCGAATTGGTCTTCAGGCGCTAATCAAGATGGCCGACATTAAAAATGAAGTAAACATATCGTCCATTGTTTTTGGCATTGGACCCAGAATTAATGCATCCGGCAGGATGAGCCACGCCAAAACAGCGGTAGATTTACTGCTTGCCGATGACTATAAAAGCATAGAATCATTGGCCGAAAGCCTCGATAACAGAAACATTGAGCGGCGCGATCTAGATAGCACCACAACGAATCAGGCTTTTGATATGATCGATAAAAACGTACTTTCAGGTTCCTTGAAGTCCACGGTGCTTTTCAGGGAAGACTGGCACAAAGGCGTCATCGGCATCGTAGCGTCACGGTGTATCGATAAGTATTACCGGCCAACGATCATTCTCACCAAATCAAACGGGAAAGCCACAGGCTCTGCCCGTTCGGTTGACGGTTATGACATTTACGAAGCCATTTCGCAATGTGCCGACTTGCTCGATCAGTATGGCGGACATATGTACGCCGCCGGTCTTACATTGTCCGTGGATAAGGTAGATGCTTTTAAAGAGAAATTTGAACGCATCGTAGCTGAGAGTATTTCCAGCGAACAGCTGGTGCCGCTCATTGAAATAGATTCTGTGATCCGTCTCAAAGATATTAGCTTCAAATTCCATGACGTCCTGGAACAGATGGCGCCATTTGGTCCGGGCAATATGCAACCGGTGTTTGTTTCACATCACCTGCATGTGTATGGACGTCCAAGGATTCTTAAAAATCAGCATTTGAAATTTTTTGTGAAACAGGATAACGACGACACGCCCATGGAGGTGATCGGATTTGGGTTTGCTGAATATTATGAAATGATCGACAGCGGTATGCGGTTTAGCATGGCGTATTACATAGATATCAATAAATACCAGGAAACTACCTCGATCCAATTGCGGGTGAAGGACATACGATTTGAAGAAGTATGAAGCTGAGTTCAAGCGGTTTGTTTAAAGTTTACAAGGGAAGAACGGTTGTAAACGACGTATCAGTCGAAGTTAACAGGGGTGAAATCGTCGGACTTCTCGGGCCTAACGGCGCTGGAAAGACGACCACTTTTTATATGATCGTTGGCCTTATAAAACCCAATTCTGGGACAATCCACCTAGATAATGAGGAAATCACCAACCTTCCCATGTACCGGCGTGCCAAGAAGGGAATAGGATATCTGGCCCAGGAAGCATCCGTATTTCGTACCCTCACAGTCGAAGAAAATCTTATGGCTGTATTGCAAATGACCAAGCTTCCCAAAGCAGAGCAGCGGCGTAGAGCCGACACACTCATCGAAGAATTCAGCCTTGGTCATGTCCGGAAAAACCTGGGCAGAGTATTATCGGGCGGAGAGCGTCGTAGAACTGAAATAGCCAGGGCACTTGCCGTGAATCCGGCTTTTGTACTTCTCGACGAACCGTTTGCCGGTGTAGATCCGATTGCTGTGGAGGAGATTCAGGGCATCGTGGCGCGACTTAAAGATAAAAACATTGGTATTCTCATCACCGACCACAATGTGAACGAGACGCTTTCTATTACTGATCGGGCCTACCTGATGTTTGAAGGAAAACTCCTAAAGGCCGGCACGGCGGAAGAATTGGCAAAAGACGAACAAGTGCGCCGTGTGTATCTTGGGATGAACTTTGAGTTGAAACGCAAAAGATAATTCAGGTGGAGATCATCAATTCTATCATGGGATGGGTTATGAAGAAACGGATTCATGACATTGACCTGTTTCTGAAGTACCCCGTCGAAGTCCAGAATGATGTTTTCGCTTACTTGGTTAAAACCGCGAAAAAAACGGAATTTGGAGTTGAATACGGTTTTCAGGGCATCCAGACCATCGATGACTTCAAAGGCAAGGTCCCCATTTTCACCTACGAAGAGATTTTCCCCTATATTGAAAAGTTACTCAATGGGCAACAACAAATCCTTTGGCCTTCGGAAATAAAATGGTTTGCCAAATCCTCAGGCACCACGAATGCAAAAAGCAAATTTATCCCTGTGTCTCAAGAGGCCCTCACAGACTGTCATTTCAAGGGTGGAAAGGACATGCTTTCCATTTACTACAATAATCATCCGGAATCCAAAATGTTCACCGGAAAAGGACTTGCCGTTGGAGGTAGCCAGCAGATCAACCAATTCGATGCAAATTCCAACTCCTATTATGGCGATGTATCAGCGGTGATTATGTCCAATCTGCCGTTTTGGGCTCAACTGGCGCGAACGCCATCGCTTGAGATAGCCCTCATGAGCGAATGGGAGGAGAAAATAGAGCGGATGGCTAGCTCTACAATTGATGAAAATGTAACGAATATCGTAGGTGTACCTACCTGGACTGTCGTATTGATCCAGCGGATTTTAGAAATTACGCGTAAGCTCAATATTCATGAGGTATGGCCCAATCTGGAAGTATTTATTCATGGAGCGGTATCGTTCGAACCCTACGAAGCGATATTTAAAAAACTGGCTCCTTCGCCAAAAATGAATTATCTGGAAACCTACAATGCCTCAGAAGGTTTTTTTGGAATCCAGGACCAAACCGATTCACGCGATCTACTTCTGATGCTGGATTACGGGATATTTTATGAATTTCTGCCCATAGAAGAACTCGGGCAAGCCGAGCCAAAAACAATTGGGCTGGAGCAGGTACAACTTAATAAAAACTACGCACTAATCATATCAACCAACGCCGGCCTGTGGCGCTATATGATTGGCGACACTATCAAATTCACTTCGCTCGACCCTTTCAGAATTAAAATTACCGGTCGTACAAAGCACTTCATCAATGCCTTTGGTGAAGAATTGATTGTGGAAAATGCAGAAATTGCCATAAAACGAGCTTGTGAACAAACCAAGGCAATCATAGGTGATTACACTGCCGGCCCACGTTACATCGACACCGGCAAAAAGGGAGGGCATGAATGGATCATCGAATTCACCGAAATGCCAGATAACACCAATAGATTTGTAGAAGTTCTTGACAAAACCCTGATGGAAGTAAACTCAGATTATGAAGCCAAACGCTACAAGAATATTGCCCTGGAGGCACCGATAGTCCATATGGTCCAGCCCGGCACGTTTTACAATTGGATGAAAAAAAAGGGCAAACTCGGCGGGCAGCACAAAGTTCCACGTCTTGCCAATAACCGCGAGCATATCGAGGATTTGCTTCTGATGATGGAGAAAAGTAGTGTGTAGAACCAGTAATTTTTAGGGTAATACGCAATATTCCCAGTGTTTTATTGAGCACCCCATCCATTCAAACTTAAATGTGCTGGTTCACAGCAATTTTTCATGGGATTTTATTAAATTTCTTATTCTATAAATCGTCCTCCTAACAAGATGCACCCATGGAAAAAAGAAGAGAATTTCTGAAAAAAGTTACCGGCCTTACTGCTGCCATGATGATTCCTGCGAACCAATATACTATGGCTGATGTCCATTCAAGGGATAAATGGGGCGATGTGCTTCCAAAGCGACTGCTGGGCAAAACAGGTAAAGAAGTGACTATGCTGGGCGTAGGCGGGTATCACGTTGGCTGGACCACTGAGCGCAATGCTCAGGCAGTTATCGAAGCGGCTCTGGCAGGTGGCATACGCTTTTTTGATTCGGCTGAATCGTATGGCCCACATATAAGTGAAATCCGGTATGGTAAATACCTCACACCTAAGTACCGCAAGGAAATATTCCTTATGACCAAATCCACTGCTAGCGACAGTAAAACCATGCAGGATCACCTTCACGCTTCACTCGACCGAATGAAAACAGATTATCTGGACCTGTGGCAGATTCACGCAGTTTCCGATCCAATGGATGTAGATAACAGGATTGCTAATGGCGTATTTGATGTTGTGCAAAAAGCAAAAGAAGAAGGTAAAGTACGGCATGTCGGATTTACAGGCCACCAAAATCCCAAGGCGCACTTGCGCGTATTGGAAATGACGGCAGATAACCCATTTCTAGAAACTATTCAGATGCCAATCAATGTGGTCGATGCGAACCTGGAACATTTCATCCAGACTGTTTTGCCCTTGGCCATCGATCGTAATCTTGGTATCCTAGCCATGAAAACAATGGCAGATGGACGGTTTTTTGCCAGTAAAATGCAGCGTGACGAACTAGCCTGGGAGTCAGACAATCCGGCCATACCCAATAAACTTTCCATTAAGGATGCATTGTATTTTGTTTGGTCACTGCCAGTAAGTGTTCTCATCACCGGCGCTGAAAATGAAACATTTATCAAGGAGAAAATTGAACTTGCCAAATCATTTGTCCAACTCAATGAAGATCAGAGGCAAGCGCTAGTCGCCACAGTATCAGACTTAGCTTCCGATGGCAAAGTGGAATATTACAAGAAGATCAGCTAAATAACGTGTAATCGGTTTTCGATGATTGAATTGTGATTCATTTTTTAGTAATGAGTTCCATGAGGTATTCCCCATACCCGCTTTTGATCAGTGGTGTGGCTAAACGCTCAAGTTGGTCTTCAGTAATGAACTTCATACGAAAGGCTGTCTCTTCAATACTGCCGATTTTTAGTCCCTGCCTTTCTTCAATTACTTGAACAAACGTCGCCGCCTGCATCAGTGAATTGAATGTGCCAGTATCGAGCCATGCTGTTCCGCGGTCGAGAATACCGACTTTGAGTTTGTTGTTGGAAAGATAAACTTTGTTAACATCAGTGATTTCATATTCACCGCGTTTGCTTGGTCTCAGTTCCCGTGCAATTCTCAGCACGTCGTTGTCATAGAAGTAGAGCCCCGGTACGGCAAACTTCGACTTGGGTTTTTCGGGCTTTTCCTCAATTGAAATAGCGTGAAGGTTGTCATCAAACTCCACCACGCCATACCGTTCGGGATCATTCACATGATAGGCAAAGACCACACCGCCATCGGGATCGTTGTTAGACTGCAACAGTTTCGACATACCGCTGCCGTAGAATATATTATCACCGAGAATGAGGGCTGCCTTTTCCTTACCGATAAATGGGGCACCGATCACAAACGCCTCCGCTAATCCG
>JBGSYX010000051.1:0-6182 GCA_041750735.1 Cyclobacteriaceae bacterium | reverse complement strand
GATGAATTTGATTTACCGGTCGATTGCACTTATGAGTTGATTCACAAGTTTGGTGTTGAAGAGCAGGAAGTTTCTGATGATGTAGAAATAATCCAGCATGGAACCCAAACAATCAATATCGCGAAGTACCTGTACGAATACGTTTCCCTTGAAATACCGATGAAGAAGCTTCATCCGCGGTACCTGGAAAAATCAGGCGAAACACCATTTGCATTTACATCAGGCGATTCAGACGATATCGAATCAGATACAGACCCTAGATGGAATGAGTTAAAAAAAATTAAGAATAAAGATTGAATTATGGCACATCCTAAAAGAAAAACCTCGAAAACCAGACGCGACAAAAGAAGAACTCACCTGAAGCTTAGGGAGAAAACTCTTGCTGTTTGTCCGACCACGGGTGAATTGCATTTGCCGCACCGGGCATACTGGTATGAAGGAAAACTATACTTCAAGGGCAAAGTAGTTATCGAAAAAGAAGTACTCGCCTAGAGTTTTCAGTTTAAAATATCGGATACGGGGAACGCGAGTTCCCTTTTTCATTTGATTCATAATCAGGATTTTCCTTAAATCTGTTAGTATTAAGTTTCCGATGTTAATAGTAGATCGGTGGAGTGTATTCCAATTCTCCGATTTCGGGTGCTACATTTTTATTTCAACGTAAGATTCATAAATTTAGATCCAATTAATTTATATGGCTTCAACAGCAGATTTCAAAAACGGCCTGTGTATCGAGTTTAATAATGATCTATACACGATTGTAGAATTCCAGCATGTTAAACCCGGCAAAGGTCCTGCATTTGTTCGTACAAAACTTAAAAACCTAAAAAGCGGTCGTGTTATTGATAATACCTTCAATTCTGGTGTGAAAATTACTACTGCCCGGATTGAGCGACGTCCACATCAGTTCTTGTTCAAGGACGATCTGGGGTATCATTTCATGGACGCTGAAACTTTCGAACAATTGAGTCTTCAGAAGGAAAGCGTAGACGGGTACCAATTCCTGAAGGAAGGCCAACCCGTGGATATCATGTATCATGCTGAAACTGAAACCCCACTTTCTGTGGAATTGCCAGCCTTTGTTGAGTTGAAGGTGATATATACCGAGCCGGGCATTAAGGGCGATACAGCTACTAATGCTTCCAAACCAGCTAAATTGGAGACAGGGGCTGAAATTCAAGTACCTTTGTTTATTAACCAGGACGAAATAATTCGGGTCGATACCAGGATATCCGGATACTACGAAAGAGTGCGATAACAAGAATACACACTTTCGGATCATTAAAAAGTTAAAAAATTATCTTAAAAGCTAATTTTTCAGTCTGCAACCGGACAGACTTTTGACTACTAAAACGAAAACCATTATCGTATGAAACCAAAAGAAATCAGAGATCTTATCGATTTTATTTCTAGTTCAGGATTGGATGAAGTCAATATTGAAACGCCTGAATTTAAAATTTCTGTAAGGAAAAATTCAGCGCCGACAGTAGCTCCTGTTATGGAAGTTCCTATTGTGGCAAATGCTGCGGTTGCTCAGGCTCCGGCATTTGATCAACAGGCTATAGCCGTACAATCGACAGCGCCCGCTCCAAATACAAGCAACCTCATCGAAATAAAATCTCCTATGATTGGCACCTTCTACCTCTCTTCAGGTCCAGCGACAGATCCTTTTGTTCAGGAAGGCGATAGGGTTAAGGCTGGTCAGACGGTCTGTATCATTGAAGCCATGAAGCTGTTCAATGAGATTGAATCAGAGTATTCAGGCTCAATAGTAAAAGTATTGGTCGAAAATGCATCACCAGTGGAATACGACCAGCCATTATTCCTGGTCGATCCCTCATAATCCATCGTTATTTACACCTTATCAATTCTGGCCCGTGTTTAAAAAAATTCTCATTGCCAACAGAGGCGAAATAGCGCTTCGAGTTATAAGGACTTGCCGTGAAATGGGCATTCCGACGGTTGCAGTTTACAGTACGGCAGATCGGGAAAGTCTTCATATTCGCTTTGCTGACGAGGCTGTGTGCATAGGACCGTCGCCAAGCAGCGCCTCCTACCTGAATATTCCCAGCATTATTGCTGCCGCGGAAATCACGAATGCTGATGCCATTCATCCAGGATATGGTTTCCTCTCTGAAAACGCAGAATTTTCCCGGGTATGCGAGGAAAACAAAATCAAGCTTATCGGCCCTTCGCCCGAGATGATTAACAAAATGGGCGACAAAGCCACGGCTAAAGAAACGATGCGAAAAGCTGGCGTACCGACAGTTCCAGGATCAGATGGACTCCTCTCCAGCATCGAAGAAGGCAAAAAACTGGCATTGGGAATCGGGTATCCGGTTATCCTTAAAGCCACTGCCGGAGGAGGAGGAAAAGGCATGCGGATCGTTAAACAGGAAAGCGAATTTGAAAATGCCTGGAACTCTTGCAAAATGGAGGCTGGGGCCTCGTTTGGCAACGAGGGACTTTATCTTGAAAAATTCATTGAAAACCCAAGGCATGTAGAAATACAAGTGATAGGCGATCGTTATGGAAAAGTTTGTCATTTATCAGAACGGGATTGCTCTATACAGCGACGGCATCAGAAACTGGTTGAGGAGACACCATCACCGGTCGTTGATGACAAACTGCGAGAGAAAATGGGCGCAGCAGCCATTAAAGGTGCTGAAGCTATAAAATATGAAGGAGCAGGGACCGTGGAGTTTCTGGTGGATGGAAAAGGCGATTTCTATTTTATGGAAATGAATACAAGAATTCAAGTGGAGCACCCGATAACGGAGCAGGTGACGAACTTCGACCTTATAAAGGAACAAATAAAAGTAGCGGCAGGAGACCAAATTAATGGTAAAAACTACTTTCCACTACTCTTTTCCATGGAATGCCGCATCAATGCCGAGGATCCATCCAAAGATTTCAGGCCTTGCCCAGGAAAAATCACATCGTTAAATTTCCCGGGTGGCCATGGCGTACGGATCGACAGTCACGTATATGCCGGTTACACAATTCCACCAAATTACGACAGCATGATCGCCAAACTTATCGTTACAGCCCAGTCACGCGAGGAATGCATAGTGAGGATGAGCCGTGCGCTTGATGAATTCATTATTGAGGGCGTGAAAACTACCATTCCCTTTCACAAAAAACTCATGCACGATCCGGTATTCCGATCTGGAATTTTTACCACCAAATTTCTGGAAACCTTCGACTTCAGCGGACTATAGGAGGCTTAAGTAGAAAAACTGATTTGGTGTTGTTGGCATCATAGATACTTCGGTCATCAACAAAAAATAATTCTCCGGCTTTTCCTCGAATTAGATTAAAAGGTAGCTTTGGAATAAGTTCTCTATTATTAATCATGACTCTGTCCGAATTTAAAGGTGCATGCAACTCAGGAAATCCACCCGTAGGAATTTCTGATGAACTTTTAGCGCTTTGGTACGATGCAAGGGGAAACTGGAATCGCGCACATGAACTGGTCCAGGAAACGGGTGGTTTCACTGCATATTGGGTACATGCTTATCTTCACAGGAAAGAAGGTGACAATTCAAACGCATCATATTGGTACCGGCGAATTAAGAAAAATATTCCACCAAAAAGCCTCGAAGAGGAGTGGAGTGATTTGGCTGAATATCTTCTGAAGTCTGAAATGGATGTGTAATCCACATACTTAAAACTAATTCGATGAAGCCTAAACGATATTTTTTACTATTTGCCATCATTATAGTAGTACCTATTGCCCTTGGGTTTTTAGTGGTTTTCCTTAGTACATTTTTGGAAAGCAGAGTGAAAACCACGTTGCATGGCTATATTAATACATCACCCAATCGTCCATATGATTACTCCTACAGCGATATTTCTATTCAATTGTTCAAAGGCAATACCTACCTCACTGATGTGAAAATAACACCGCGGCCTACCGCTATCGGTAGCCTTGTAGGCCAAAAGACACATTTTATAATCGATGCTCAAATCGACACATTGGCTTTGCGAGGACTTAGTATTTATCAATTATTAGTCAATGGTTCTATCGATCTCGATAAAATCCTCGTGGATAATGTGCATTTCCGCTATTTCTTCAATCCTGAATATATCAGTCCTGATTCGGTAGAGAAGCACGCTTTTGTGTTGAAAGATGTATTTTCAGAAAACCTGAACAACGTGCGTATCGGGCAAATTCAGTTGCGCGATATTTCTGCTTACATGAATGATATTAATGACAAGGATACAGTTTTCCTGAGTTTCGATTCTGCCAATATGGTGTGGAATGAAATTTATATGGATGAATCAGTAATGAATAATCTTCAGCCGTTCAACTATGCCAACCTGGAGATGTCGGCCAAAAACTTTATCGGAAATATGATAAAAGACCATACCATCCAAGTCAGATCGTTTTCACTCAATACAGCCAAAAAGGAGTTGAATTTTACCGGTGTCCATTTTGGCCCGGTTACGTACGACCTTAATGATACATCAAAACAATTTCAACGCAGTATCAATATCATTGACCTCGAAGAACTGTTAATTTCAGGAATAAATTTTGACAGTTGGCAGGAAGATAAGCGTATGGAAATACAGAAAATTTATGCCAAAAATCCAGATGTGAAGGTGAGTATGGACCAACACTGGCCTAAGCCAATGTACGAAAGGCCCTACCTTTCCAGCCGGGTACGAAGTATACCATTCCCGATAAAAATCGACACGATTTATGCCACAGGCGGCAAGGTGCATTACCGTGAATTGTTCGGTGACGGAAAGCCACCTCTTGAGCTCTTTTTTACCGACGCTAAAATTACCTATTTGAATGCATGCAATGATACCGCTATTCTCGCTGAAAAACCTGAAATGACTGTGGAAGTAAATGCGGTGTTTCTTGATAAAGGAAAAATAGCGACTACCCTTGTGTATCCGGTGCTGGATTCTCTCAACACAGTTTATATGCAACTCAAGATAGATTCGATGCCTCTTTCCACATTCAACCCCATTCTGGAAGGGCAGATCAAAGCAAATCTTTCCGGCGATATCAATACATTAGCTATGAATTTCAGGGCCGACCGATATGGCTCCAAAGGGGATTTTGTTTTCGATTATTCAAACCTGAGGGTTCAGTTGTTTAAAGAAAAGGAAACTAAGGATGGCGTGAAGATCAAAAAGAACTGGCTTGTAAATACCCTGGTGAATCCGTTAATCCGATCCAACAATAATCTTTCACAGGAAAATTTTAATAAGGGCACGATAGATTACCAGAGGCCGCCGGATATTTCTTTTTTTGGCATGGTTTGGCAAAGTCTTAAAGGCGGAATGGTTACCACCATGATGCCTTCAAAGAATCCGGAAAACAAGAACAAAAACAAGGAAAAGAAGGAGAAGTAGCTATCGCCTCAACCACCGATGCCGGCCATAGATTCACCGATCGGGTTGGCAATTCCGCGCTCTTTTTCGGCGATAAAGCCATCGCGAGATTTATGCCTGACTGCTGTGTTTATTGCCTCCATAACCTCTGCATCACCAGCGCCGCTGCGCAGCATTTCTTTTAGGTTTAACGTGTCGGCGCCGTATAGGCAGGTCCGTAAGGAGCCTGTCGATGTGATTCGTAGCCGGTCGCATGAACCGCAAAAGCTTCTCGTATAAGCAGCTATAATTCCAAAGTTGCCCTCAGCCCCCTCAGTGTGGAAATTTTCTGCTGTAGAACCAGACTCAGAACTGATCGGTTTTAAATCATGAAAATGGTGCCTGAGAGTTTCAAGGATTCTGGGGAAGTCCCAATGCAGTTTTTTAGGATGGCGACCAGAGCCATTGAATGGCATTTCCTCGATAAACCGCACCGTGACAGGGTGGTCGATTGCCAGTTGGGCCAGGGCCTGTATTTCGTGGTCGTTTATTCCATTCATGATCACGGCATTAATTTTCACATCAAATCCTTCATCCAGTAAAGTATGAAAAGTGTCAATCACCTTAAGGTAGTCATCGCGGCGCGTGATTTTTCGGAAGTTTTCTTCATCCAGTGTATCCAGACTTAGGTTGATTTGCCTGATGCCAATCCGTTTGAGATCAGGAATAAACGGTCCGGTTAATATACCATTGGTGGTAATTGAAACCTTCGATATGCCATGGATGGCAGTCAATTTTTCCAGAAATCCAATGAGTTCTTTGCGGATAAATGGTTCACCACCTGTGATTCTGAC
>JBGSYX010000050.1:0-3603 GCA_041750735.1 Cyclobacteriaceae bacterium | reverse complement strand
GGTAGAGCTAAAGAAGTGCAACGTCCAGCAAGCCTACAAAAAAGGATTTTTCTTTCGCCCCTAAAACTTGCTGAGTATCATACGCCTGACTGTCAAATGGCCTTGGCGGGCGGGACTGAGGCGCATGCAATTTGTCAGCGTTAGGAGGCGGTGCTTCCTTATTGGGGTAGAGCTAAAGAAGTGCAACGTCCAGCAAGCCTACAAAAAAGGATTTTTCTTTCGCCCCTAAAACTTGCTGAGTATCATACGCCTGACTGTCAAATGGCCTCTCCGGCGGGACTGAGGCGCATGCAATTTGTCAGCGTTAGGAGACGGTACTTCCTTATTGGGGTAGAGCTAAAGAAGTGCAACGTCCAGCAAGGCTGCAAGGCTGCAAGGGGGGTCTACCTCACCTTATGTAAGCAACACAGCATATACCAGGATATTCAATTGATCTTGGCAGACGAAGTATTGCTGAAGTGAATTCTATTTACCAAACGACTTCAGCTCCCAAACCAGAGATTTCAGGATCATTGGTCATAACGGGTATTTGGGTAATGATTGCTTGAGCGGCTATCATGCGATCAAAGGGATCTTATGCGCTCCAGGAAGGGTTCCTGCCTTAAGGGTATGACAAAAATTGATAGGGAGTTCTTTGAATCCATCCTGCAGTAAGCGTTTTTCCCACTCCCTCATAACCAAGTCACCCTTCGGTTACTTTCCGATTCTGTGCTTGGTTGCCACCTCCCAAGCGGTGGCGGCGCTAACATAAAAATTATTTTGTGGGTCTTTGAGTAAAGCAAGAGCTCGAGAAGAAAGAGCCTTCGTTTCGCTCCACCACCACAAGAGTGCGCAGGTATCCAATAAAAAGCTTAAAGTTCCCATGCCTTTAGCTCCTGCTCTGGTAAGGAGTCAAAAAAAGCCTTGCTAGGACCATCATGGTAGCGGCCCCCAATCCGTTCTGAGGGATTTTCCAATGGAACGAGTCGAGCCCAGGGTTTGCCGGCTTTAGCAACCACGACCTCTTCACCACTGTGGGCGCGATCTACCAGTTTGGAAAAGTTTGTCTTTGCCTCATAGATATTGATCACTATCATAAAGCAAATATGGTCCACCTTATGGACTAAGTCATCCAACAAGATCTGTTTTAGGAAAACAGAAAAACCCTACAGAATATTACGAGATAATTTACGCGACATCTGGTGGACCAAGCCGCGCCATTTCTTGGGGTATGACCCCCGGGGAGCGTCAAGTAACTGTTATATAGTTGCATTTCCATTTCCTATTTGGTATAATTTAGCCATGAGTAAGGATGAGAAACTTCTCAAACGTCTATTACTAAGACCTAAAGACTTTACTTATAGTGAATTAAAACGTTTGCTCACAGGATTAGGATACAGTGAATCTCAGGTCGGAAAGACTTCTGTTTCAAGTGTAGCTTTTATAAATGAGTCTACACATCATATTATAAGGCTACACAAACCACATCCAGGCAATGAGTTGAAACAGTATCAAATTGATCAACTTATTGAGGAGCTCCATTTACGGGGGTTAGTATGAAAGACTTTTTAGCGTATAAGGATTTTTTGGGATCAGTTCACTTTAATGCTGAAGATGAACTTTTTTTCGGTAAAATTGAAGGCATTGATGATTTAGTTTCTTTTGAAGGTAAAAGTGTAAAAGAGCTTAAAAAGGCCTTTGAGGATTCTGTAAATGATTATATCGATTTATGTGTATTAGCAAAAAAAGATTTGGAGAAATCATATAAAGGCAGTTTCAATATTCGCATTACTCCAGATTTACATAAGAGAGCAAAACGATTAGCTATTATGAAAGGTATTTCCTTAAACCAGTTTATTCAAAAAGCTGTTGAAGATGAATTGATAAAAGAGAAAGCATTATAGACATAATAACTACTCTCGCGCACCCTCGATGAAACTTCATCACGCCCTTTCTTGGGGTCTGACCCCCGGGGAGCGTCAACGCAGGATACCGGGGTACCCGATGATATGCCGAGTCTTCGCCTAATCCGACGTGTACAACGAATTTCAAAACTCCCGCCTACAGAACAAAAGGCTATTTTACGGACTATAGATATTTTCCTTAAAGGTATAGAAACCCCATAACATATCTTGACCGCGTGTACCAATATTGGTATGCCGGTTGAGAAAAAATCACAGTAGCTTTCTTTCGTACGCCTACGGGTAATGAACCGGTACGGGAATGGTTGAAGGCTCTTCCTCTTGATGACAAAAAAGAAATCGGCGGAGATATAAAAGCCGTTGAACTTACGTGGCCGATCGGTTTGCCCTTGGTTTGTAAGCTAGATTCGGATTTCTGGGAAGTGCGCTCCCAGCTTGCGGGAAGGATAGCCCGTGTATTGTTTACCGTGTGCGAGGGTTACATGGTCCTTCTCCACGGTTTTATCAAGAAGAGCCAGAAAACCCCGAAAGAGGATTTTAATCTGGCGAAGAAACGCAGAAATGCGGTTTTAAAGGGAGGTGTCAACCATGAAAAATAAGAGCATTGGCAGTTCCTTTGATGATTTCCTTGAGGATGAAGGTATCGCGGAAGCGGTGGAAGGCGCCGCCATCAAAAAGATCATCGCATTTCAGCTTCAGGAAAGCATTCAGGCGCAGCAGCTTACCAAGACGGAACTAGCTCACCGTCTTTCCACATCACGGGCGGCTGTTGATCGATTGCTTGATCCCGAGAATGATTCCGTTACCTTATCGACGTTGACAAAGGCCGCGTCTGTATTAGGAAAGCGGCTAAAACTTGAACTTGTTTAACATTTTTCGCACGTCGCCTAATTTCCGGATTTGGGCTTTTCAGTATCCACCTAAACCATTGGTCCATCTAGGATTAAGGACTAACTAACGCACTAGATATTTCTTGGGGTCTGACCCCCTGGGGAGCGTCGGCGAATGCCTAAACCATTTGCCAAATACCCCTAAAAGACCGTACTATTCCTATCGAAGGAGAGCGCAAATGTTTTTTCATGTGACCATAGACGAAGATTAAGACGGCATGAAGATTATCGAATGTCCGGCTTTGCCTGGATGCGTTTCCCAGGGCAAGGATGATCGTGAAGCCCTTGAAAACATAAAAGAAGCCATTCAGGCATGGTTGTGGGCGGAAGACCAAAAATACGCCGAGGGCGCTTCCAGCGCGGGTAAACAACCGGTCCTTGTTTCTGTATGAGCCGCCTTGCCAATATTTCCGGTAAAAACGCGGTTTCCGCCTTCGTGCGTGCTGGCTGGATTTATAAAGGCCAAGTAGGCAGCCATGCGGTTCTTATCCGCCCAGGATCACCGATAAATCTGTAAATTCCCCAACATAAAGAATTGGCAAAAGGACTCATTCGTGCGCTTATTAGAAACGCAGGCATGTCCATTGATGAGTTTCTTGCCCTCCTTCCCTAGCATTCGCACGTCGCCTAATTTCCGGTTTACGGTTCTGGCCAGAGTACCGGCCTTCATCCAATGTCGCGTCCGGTTGTATATTTCCGGAAATATCCGGTTTCAACTTTCCGGTTTTAGGCTTAAAAAACGGGGATCCTTCAGGCATACTGGTTGTTAACTACAACTGCCAGCAGGCACAAAAAGGAACCCCGTATGGAGC
>JBGSYX010000049.1:0-16665 GCA_041750735.1 Cyclobacteriaceae bacterium | reverse complement strand
CTGCCAGCAAATCCAACACTTGCCAACGTTGAAAATAGTATTCCAAATTCCAGGTTAAACCCATTAAAGAAGGCTAGCATGATACAGGAAATACCACCGATATAGGTGAAAAACTTCATGAACTTTTTGCGCTTTCCTCCGGCATCCGCTATGCCTGAAAGTACTGGTGAAATGACTGCAACGAGTAAAAATGATAAGGAGAGGCTATAAGAATATAAGACGGTATTATTGATTGGAAAATCAAAAAACAATACTTCCTCCGAACCAAAGGTCGACTTGGTGACAGTGGCATAATAAATAGGGAAAATGGTGGTAGTAATTACCAAGCTATACACAGAATTTGCCCAGTCGTACATGCACCAGGCGTTAATGACACGCTTGTTGTTTTTTGACATAACTGAATATAAAAAAAAAGGCTGCAATTGCAGCCTTTAAATGATTAAGTTTCAGCTTTATCGGCTATGACGTTCCGGAGCCCTTATAGCAGCATACATCAGCTTTCTTGCATTGGCCTCCCTCATCTTTTCCGTAATATCTACGATAATACCCATTTTGGTTTCATCATCCACCTTAAGTGAAATTGAGAATTGATCCTGCTCAATTTCTGCCAGTTTACTCTTTTCCTCTTCGATAAATCGAATTATACCATCTAATTCTATAAATGAATCATTTGCTTGAATTCTCGGTTCAACTCCAAACTTTCTCGAATCATTAGGCTTACCGACATAAAGATAGCTTACCAATTTTTTCTGCTCTAACTTTCTAAGTTGTGTTGCTTTTGGGATAGATTGCTGAACCATGATGGAAGATTCACGCAAAACCGTTGTAACCATAAAAAAGAACAACAACATGAAAATGATATCAGGAAGTGATGCTGTTGGAATATCCTGACTAGTATTGGTTTTTTTCTTAAACTTTGCCATATCAGTTCCCTCCTATTTTTGTTGGATCGGCAATAGAGATATTCATCGGAAAACCTTCTCTTCCTCGATTATACTTGGCGAGTTCGTCAGGTTTTCTTCTGTCTAATCCACGAAATTGTTCTGCAGTTAACCCTACCTGTGCACCATAAATTTCATAATAGGCGCCTTGCAATTCATCAAGAATTGCCAAGAATACAGCATAACTCGTTCCCCTATCTGCTTTAAAAGAAATAACAGCCTCTACTGGATTATCTGAAGAAGACGGACTCTTTTGCGACAATGCTTTTAGAGACTCTGGAAGCGAATTAAACAGATCTACATCTTCGGGTTTCATTGCACCAAAGTTCAAGACAAATTCTTTGGCCATTTCACGAATTTGAGTTACATCCGTCAGTGGTTCATCCTCAACCAATATGCGGTCCGATGAGTTTACCAGAACCTTAAAGATATTCCTTTGGTTTTTGGTAACATCAGGGGGGGGTGCATTGGGATCCGCTTTAGGCGGAAGGGTTAATGTCAGACCCTTATCTGTTGCCATCGTCGTCGTAACCAGGAAGAAAATGAGCAAAAGAAAGGCAATGTCTGCCATTGAGCTTGAATTGACTTGAGGAGTCTTTCTACCTGCTCTTGCCATTATTTTACAATTTTAACAACTTCTGTGTATGCTAAACCGAGTACCGTCACTCCTAAAAGGAGATAAGCCATTATCAACGAACCACCAACAAATTTAGATGTATCCGGATCAATGTTGAACTTGGCGTATTCAGTGGTAACTTCATTGCCAGATAGAGAATAGGCAACAAGAAATAACACCACTATCGCAGCAATGCTCATTCCTGCCCTAACCATGCTTTTAGGATTGGTTATAAGGTTCAATAATGAAAACAATACCGCAGAAACCGCAGCTACTATTACCATAAGGTAGCCGAGATATAAAAAGAAATCATATGAATCCATAGTAATTCTGTTTTAGAATATGGCGAAGATTACTTCGCGAGGTGATGACGAACCAGCAAGTCTATAAGCGAAATGGAAGCATCTTCCATCTGGTTTACCAAACCATCGATCTTAGCCACGCAATAGTTATAGAAAACCTGAAGGATAACTGCAACGATCAAACCACCAACCGTAGTGATCAAAGCAACCTTTATACCGCCGGCTACAAGAGCAGGGTTGATATCGTTGGCAGCTGCAATAGAATCAAAAGCGAACACCATACCAATAACCGTGCCCATGAAACCAAGCATCGGAGCCAGTGATATAAACAGTGATATCCATACAAGACCTTTTTCAAGGCGTCCCATTTCAACTGAGCCGTAGGAAATTACTGATTTTTCAACCATTTCAATACCTTCTGACATCCTCAATAGGCCTTGGGTGAAAATAGAAGCAACAGGTCCTCTGGTGTTTTTACAAACTTCTTTTGCACCTTCAACACCGTCTTTTGACAGGGCTTCGTCAACCTTGGCAAGAAGTTTTTTAGTGTTTGTTGTTGCGAGATTAAGGGTGATGATCCTTTCAATAACGATAGCTAAACCGAGAACCAGACAAATAAGAATCAACGACATAAACTCAACACCACCGGCGATAAACTGGTCCTTAACAACCTGATGGAACGATTTTTCCTCCTCAGGTGCAGCAGTAGTTTCAACAACTGCAGGAGCTGGTGTCGCTGGTGCTTCAACGGCTGGCTGCTCGGTTGGCTGAGCTTGTTGTTCGTCCTGTGCGATGGATTTTTGTGTAAAACCAAGGGTCATGACCCCTGCTACTAATAATAAGGCAAATAGCTTTTTCATAGTTCCGACTTTTGAATTCTATACTTAATGGGTTATAAATTTTAGTTAAAAATATTCTATGTCAATCTGATCTAAGCGGAGAGGAAGGGATTCGAACCCCCGGTACCCTTTTGGAGTACACTCACTTTCCAGGCGAGCACCTTCAACCACTCGGTCACCTCTCCAAGCTATTTTAAATCTTGGAGGCACAAATAAATCAATAAAAAACGCTTTATCCAAATTTTGATTTTTTTTTTTGGCTACCTATAAAATGGTCAATTCCCCGCATATTGGGGCTTTTAGCTTGACCTTGAGTTTGGCTTTATCGGGCTCTGTAGCCAGCAAAAACATAAGCTTGGAAATAGCTGCTTCCCTGGTTATGTCGCTCCCGCTGACAATTCCGATTTCATCAAAGAATTTACTTGTTTCGTACCTGCCGTGCATCACAAATCCACCAATTAGCTGTGACACATTGTATATGACAATACCACGATCAACAGCTCCTTTGAGGCTGTCCAGGAACCACTTGTCTGTAGGAGCATTTCCTGAACCATAGGTTTCAAAGACGACTCCTTGCAGTCCAGGTGTATTTAGAAAATACCTAATATAATCTTCGCGCATAGACGGGAATATTTTAAGGACCAGCACATCCGGACAAAACCGATCGTCGTATGCCAAATCCTCAGCAGGATTAAACGCTTTGATAAATTGTCTGAAATAGGTGATGTTAATTCCCGCTTTTGCCATAATGGGGTAATTTTCACACCCAAAGGCGGCAAACTGATTGCTGCGTTTTTTAAAGGTGCGATTACCCCGCATGAGTTGATAATCGAAATAAATGCAGACTTCCGGAACCACAGGTTGACCGTGGATTCGTGCACCTGCAATTTCCAAAGCTGTAACCAAATTCGGCCGCGCATCCGAACGAATGGCGCTGATAGGCAATTGGGCGCCTGTGAATATTATCGGTTTGTTCAAACCCTGTAGCATAAAACTCAGGGCTGCTGCTGTAAAAGACATAGTATCTGTGCCGTGCAATACAACGAAACCATCATAGTGCCGGTAATTTTCATGGATGATGAAACCGATATTTTGCCAGTCCCGGATGCAAATATTGGAGGAATCGATGGGCTCTGGAAATGAGATTACGGTAAGGTTGATATCGAGATTTTTCAAAGCCGGTACATATCGCATGATCTGATGGAAATTCAGTGCAATAAGGCTGCCCGAATCGTCTTGAACCATGCCGATAGTTCCGCCTGTATAAATGATCAGGACATTGGCATTGGCTGATTTCCGAGATGATCGACTTACTTGTACAATGCGGTATTTTGGCTGGATATCATGCATGATTGAATAGTTTGTCTGCATTTCCTGATGTTACTGCTCTTAGCTCTCCTTCCGGGCAATTAAGGCATTGGGCGACCTTTTTTTGAATAATATCTAAATAAGCCGGCTCATTTCGTTTCCCCCGGTGAGGGGTTGGTGCGAGGTATGGGGAATCAGTTTCCAAAACCATATATTCCAGTCCGATGGTGGGCAATACAGCATCTAGCCCTGAATTTTTGAAGGTCGCCACGCCACCGATACCCATGAGAAAACCGAGATTTTTTATGGCTTCAGCCTGATTTGCATCCCCGCTAAAACAATGAAACACTCCACTAAGCCTACCATCCTGCCGGGTTTTTACCAGATCGATTACCAGATCAAGTGATTCTCTGCAATGAATAGATACAGGTATTTTCAATTCTCTCGCCCAGTTCAATTGAATAATGAACGCTTCCTGCTGCTCAGTAAAATAGGTTTTATCCCAGTACAAATCGATCCCAATTTCACCAATAGCGCAAAAGCTCCGTTTCCCCAGCCAAGCCTCAGCAGTATGTAGTGCTTCACGGTATCCGGAATCGATATAACACGGATGAATGCCCATCATGGGAATGCACATACCGCCAAACTGCTCTTCCAGCTTCAGCATCGGGGCTATGGAATCAGCATCAATATTAGGCATATAAATTCTCTGTACCCCAGCGACTTGCGCACGGCCGATCATTTCAACCAGATCATTGGCAAAAACCTCATCATAAATATGCGCATGTGTGTCGATGATGTTTGTCATAGCTGCAAAAATACTAGAATCCATCAGTCAAACTATTCAATCCTGAAAGGCTTTTAAATGTATATCCTTGTTTCGCAAAATACTCCAGATATCGAGGCAACATGAACGTGACTTTCGATTCCGCCTTAATATTATCATGAAAAACGACAATACTTCCGGGACGTGTCGCAGCCACAGTTCGGGATAATCCGTTTTTTGCGGTTGGCATTGCATCGAAATCCCAGGAAAGAACATCCCACATCACGATCTGATGGGTTTTTCGCAATGTTCTGGCAAGTCCTTTTGTTATCTGACCATACGGCGGCCTGAACAACTGTTCAGGTTTTGCTCCTGCTGTCTCCATTATTTCATCGCACTTCTTCACATTGTCCAGGTAGGTTTCATTGTCTACTCGCCATGCTTTTATGTGATTAAATGTATGATTCCCCGTGCTATGCCCATATTGAAGGATTTGTTCAAATACATCAGGGTGTTTCCTGATGTTGTCCCCAACACAAAAAAAGGTGGCCTTTGCATCGAATTCTTTGAGGGTCTTGAGAAAAAATGGCGTGAGATTGGGAATAGGGCCGTCATCGAAAGTAAGAAAGAGCTCTTTGGCTTCCGTTTTTATGTGCCAGGTCAAGCCAGGGTATATTTTTTTTAGAACGGCTGGAGTTTTGTAAAAGCGCCACACGAGCGATTAGATTAAAGTAGCCTGGAGTTAACATAGCAAGTGAACAGTGTGATATCATCATTCATACTGTCCCTTCCGCGAAATTCCTCCATTGCCGAAATAATCTTCATGTTGAGTGTTTCAGGATCATTATCCAGGTTTTTCTCAACAATATCAGTGAGCGGTTGCTGGCCAAACTCAACACCTTTTGCGTTGATGATTTCTGTGAGGCCATCAGTAAAAGCACAAATAGTAAATTCTTCAATAGGTTCAATAACACCGATATTCAGAAATGGCAATTCGGGAAATACGCCAAGTATGGTGGTCCCTTCCATGAGCGGCTCCACACTCGTTCTGTCTTTAATTAAAAATGGAGGGTTATGGCCGCAATTCACGTATTTCAGGCGGTGAAACGACTTATCATACAGTGCAATGAAAAAGGTAATGAAATGCTGCCCCTCTGCGTTTGAAATTACCTGGTGATTGAGTTCTGTGACAATTTCCTGAAGCAATGTGGTCTGACGTGTAATAGTACGCAATGAGGCCTGGAAATTCGACATTAATAGTGCAGCAGGTATGCCCTTTCCTGAAACATCAGCCACGCAAAATAAAATCTGTCCTTCGGTGGTTTCAATAAAATCGTAGTAATCGCCACCGATGCTGTGGTGTGGTTTATAATAAGTGGAAACTTGCAGCCCCGGCTGGTTGGGCAGTTTTTTTGGAAATAAAAATTGCTGCATGTTACCGGCTATTTCAAGCTCGCGCTTTATCATCTCCTGCTCCATTTGTTTCCTCGCCAGCTTTTTATTTTCGATTGCAACGATGATGATGTTACTCAGCGCCTGGATAAAATTCGTATTGATCGCGTCCAATCCTGGTTCATCGTTGTCGTGCAAAAAAACAAAGGCAAGCTTCTTATCCTTATGAGCAACCGGAATAACGGTGTGAAACTCGGCAAACGGCGTATTTCGTATTCCAGCGAGCGTTTGGATTTTATTGAAATCCAGAAACCCGTTGTCTATTGCTATTTTCTGAAAATCGGTGAGGGTGCCGTAATTCACCTTGCACTCCCACTGGTCATCCAACACAAAGAGAGCGAGCTTTTTAATGTTCAGGTTGGCCCGAAGTGTGAATCCATATATTTTATACAGCGAATCCTCCGGCATATTGTTATTGATCGCCTGGGTAATTTCCAGCAGCGAATTCAATTCCAACTCCTTAAGGTCGTACTTTGACTTATAGGTTTCGACTTCCGTCATCTCTTTAAAAGTGTCTTGGGGTCATAGGCATCGCGGAGACCATTACCCAACATATTGAACGAAAGTACTAAAATACAAATTGCCAACGCTGGAAAAAGGACAATATGAAGACTATTTTTTGTGCCAATAGCCTGAAACCCTTCATATATCATGATGCCCCACGATGGTGTTGGTGGCTGAACACCCAATCCGAGGAAGCTAAGACCAGCCTCCAATAAAATCGCTGATGCGAAATTAGCCGTGGTTATAACGATAAGTGGTCCTGCCACATTAGGTAAAATATGGACAAACACAATCCTAAAATTCTTCACCCCAAATGCACGCGCTGCTTCTACGAACAGTTTTTCTTTCATTTCCATGATCTGTCCGCGCATCACGCGGGCCACCTCCACCCACATGGTAAAACCTACAGCTACAAAAGCCACCCAAACTCCACGACTCTGAAGCGCCATACTGATGGCGATGACGAGAATAATACCAGGAATTGACCAGACCACCGACATGATCCACATAATGAACATATCAGTTTTACCTCCGAAAAATCCGGCCAGTGAACCAAACGAAAGACCCAAAAGCAAAGATATAAGAACCGATACGGTTCCTATCCCCAGCGATATCCTCGTGCCAAACAACAGCCTGCTCAGCATATCTCTGCCCATTCGATCGGTGCCCAACAGATACCTCCTCGTTTCTAGGTTGTCTTTATGAAATTCCTCAAGAAGCATGGGATAGGTAATTCGGTGATGCTTTCCATTGACATCAATAAACCTGATATTCCCATCTTCAGAGGCATCGACAATATTGTTGGCGCTATCAAGACCGAGAGGCTTCACTGCATCAAGGAGATTGTATGTGGCGAAATAGTCGCTTTTCCCATAGATTGTCGCTTTTACGACCATACCTTTGACTTCCACTTTTGTCACCGGAATAATCATATATTCATTTTCCTGTCCGTGGAGAGCTTTTGAAATTATTCCCACCTTCTTTATTTCCCTGTTCTTCCTGATTTTCAAGAACTGTATGACAGCGCCTGGTGGTTGTTTCTGTAGTTGCACGGCACCGTCATTGGCATCAGGAGTCTGATCTGGTAGTATAAGATATCCAAGCAGTGTGATTATGATGGAAATGCCTATAAATGATAGCCCCAATACAGCCGAAAAATTCTGGAATATCTTTTTCCTGACATAATAACCCGGCGGTCTCGACATTTCATGGGTACTATTCATCAATCATTGCTGTTGTGCGCCAAAAGACCGGCTTTGCTAGCCAAATAGTAATAGCTCCAATACTCCATGTCATAGTTAAGATTGGGGAAATCTATTTCTTCATTGGGTGTTTGGTAGCATCGAACCCAGCCCTTTTGTAGCAAGCTCTTGAGACCGGCATTGAGTTCAGCTTCAGAAATATCTATCACTTTGGTCAGATAACTATATGGTTGAAGAAAATACAATTCGTCGAGGATTTGAAATTCGATATCGGTCATGGATAATTTACTTATATGTACGCCCCTTCCACTTCCAGCCGGCAACATGTACCCGCAGTCCGATATAGATTGCATAAACCGGATAGATTAATTCGCTCAACAAAAAAACCTGTATGCCCATTGGCTGCTGACAAAATTTTGTCACTTTCTTCAGAAAAACATAATCTGGAATAATTTTCAATCCCATCAATACCGCACCATGCAAGATAGTTGATGAAAAAAACATTGCTGGCAAACTGATTAAAAAAGAAATATAAAAAAGGAATAAGAACACCGGCAATCCCCACCCGAATCGCAACATCGGCATGTGCCACTTACTCGCCCATCGGGTTCGTTGATTTATTAAGGAAGAGAGGCTATCAGAAGGATGTGTTTTTACAATTGCCGTATCGCTTTTATTAAATAAAAGGGATTCCGGATACTTCAGGAAAATTTTCTGCATCAGGTACACATCATCGCCTGTGGCAGTTTTATCTACACCAGCATACCCATTTACCTCTTGAAACGTGTCCTTGCGGAAAGCGATATTGGCCCCATTGCACATCAGTGGATAGCCAAGTCGCAACATAGCTGCTCCTGTTCCGAGAAGGCTGCAGAACTCCAGGGATTGGAGTTTGCTGAACAATCCCTCACCACTTTCTATGGCCACCGGGCCACTTACAAATTTGATCTTGCTTTCGCAAAATGGGTGTATCATGGATTGAAGCCAGCTTTTTTTCATGTGGCAATCACCATCGGTGAGAACAATAATGTCACCGTGAGCCATGGAAATACCATCAGTTAGTGCTGCCTTTTTTGGCGAATTGGTCAAGTTGTCCTTCCTTGCCATTGTGAGGATTTTTAGGGGCATTGTGTTTTCGACCAAAAAATCTTGAATAACTTTCTGTGTATCATCTTCAGACCGGTCGTCCACAATGATTATTTCCTTTGGTTGAAATGTCTGGGAAGACAGGCATTGAAGTAGTTTCAGGATATTTTTTTCTTCATTCCGCACAGCGATGACTATCGAAACTGATAAATCTCCGGACATCCCAATTGCGCTTTTCTCATTTCTGATACGACCCCAGCCGTAAATCATTATGGCCAAGAAAACTAGATAGAGAATAAATATGAGATAAAAATAAGGCAGCATACCGTGTAAAATTATGGATGATTCATGAATTTTAGGCGAACTAAATGCTATAAACCTTTATGCCGATGCTGAATCCAGTGAAACCAACCGAAAAAATTATTCTCGGCATGGACCCCGGCACATCGGTTATGGGCTATGGCATACTAAAAATCACAGGGCAGACGCTCACTCTGATCCAATACGGCGTCATTCATTTGTCAAAGTACGGTTCACATGAGCTCAAACTAAAGAAAATCTTTGAGAGGGTGATCACCCTGATCGACGAATACCATCCGGATGAAGTGGCCCTTGAAGCGCCCTTTTTTGGAAAAAATGTACAATCCATGTTGAAACTCGGCCGCGCTCAGGGTGTGGCAATGGCCGCTGCGCTATCGCGCGAAATTCCAATTGCAGAATATGCCCCCCGAAAAGTAAAGCAATCCGTCACCGGAAATGGTAACGCCTCCAAAGAGCAAGTGGCCAGCATGTTGAAAACCATATTGAAGTTTGAAGGCGAGACAAAACTATTTGATGCAACCGATGCGCTGGCCGTAGCTTTGTGCCATCATTACAATGGGAAGGCCGTAAAAGGCGGTGCCAAAAGCTGGAAATCTTTTATACAGGAAAACCCGGGACGGGTGAAATAGCGCTTCGTCAGGAATCCAAACCCTTATAAGCTTTGTCGATGGCTGCTGCAATTTCAGCCATTTCAGCCATTTCTTCTTTAGGTAGTTGAAGCTTTGCATTAGCAAAATTTAACTCCGACATCCTTGTAAAGGGAATCAAATGGATATGAGCATGGGGCACTTCCAGTCCAATAACCGCCGTACCGATACGCTTGCCTGTGACCATTTTTATGGCCTTAGCGACTTTTGCGGAAAAACGGTGAAGCGATAGATAATGATGCTCTGGCAGGTCAAAAATATAATCAACTTCCATCTTCGGCACCACAAGCGCATGACCTTTTGTAAGCGGGCTGATGTCGAGAAAGGCCACGTTGTCCACATCCTCGGCTATGATATATGCTGGGATTTCACGCTTAATAATCCGGGAGAATATACTGCTCATTACAATGAGATATCTAAAACTTCAAATTCGATCTTTCCGGCAGGTGCAGTGATCGTGACGCTTTCACCTTTCTTTTTGCCGAGAAGTCCTTTTCCTATGGGCGATTTCACAGAAATTTTTCCGCTTTTCAAGTCCGCCTCCTCCTCCGACACCAAAGTATAGGTAACAGATGCCCCATTTTTCTTGTTCTTGATTTTGACTTTGGCGAGAATGGATACCTTCGATGTATCGATATTGGCTTCATTAATTACTCTGGCGTTGCTCAATACTTCTTCCAGCTTGGAGATTTTCAATTCCAGCAGGCCTTGGGCATCCTTGGCTGCATCGTATTCGGCGTTCTCGCTCAAATCACCCTTATCGCGGGCTTCAGCAATTTGCCTGGCAATTTCCGACCTTCCGGTAGTTTTCAACGTGGAAAGTTCCTTGTGCAGCTTGTCCAATCCTTCACGGGTATAGTAATTCATCTGAGACATTTCAACTTGGATTTAAAATAAAATAACGGCACAACTACGAGCCGTTTTCTTGCTTTTGATATCTTAAACTTACAAATTTTATTGGGCTTTCAGCTGTTGTAAGAAACCCTTTTCGTACAATATGTCAGCCAATAATATTATGGGATGACAAACTTAGATAAATTATGCAAATTGTCAAAAGTAAAATTTTCACAGCAGCCAGATACTTGCACCACATGTACATTCGCTTAAATTTGTCGCTCGCTCATGAAAGTACCACCCTTAAGTGCATTGAAATCCCCGAGTAATAACGTGTTACGCTGGTTCGTGTTTGTAGTTTTTATAATGCAGGGACAATATTCTGCATGGGGGCAGAACTATGCTGATAGCCTTGAGACGCGCCTTCTTTTGGTTGATAACGATGAAAAAATTATCATTCTCGATAAACTCATCCAATATTATTTTCGAAACGAGCCACTCCTTGCCAGTGAAAAAGCTGAAAAACTGCGAAGCCTTAGCATGCAAATCGGCGATAAGGTGAATGAATTAAAAGCACAGCGATATCTCGGATTATCCAAAGCATTTATGACCTCCGATTACGACCAGGCGCTCGAAGCATGCTATGCCATCGAAGAAATCGCACATGCAAACGGCCTCGCTGGAGAACTGGCACTTACTAAACTTGCAATAGCTGATATTTTTCGTCAAACCGGGGATTTCACAAAATCCCTGACATACCAGGCAGCGGCTCTTCATATCGCAGACAGTCTGGAATACAAGGATTTGATTTCCGAGATTCTAAATAGCGAGGCACGGAACTATATTGATCTGGGAGACATGGTGCGGGCGGAATTAGCCCTGCGGCAATCACTTAAAAATGCCCAGTTCAGCAGCCTACATGAGCAGGAAGCAGAAGCGCATTCGCTATTCGGCGAAATGTATTTTCGATGTATAAACCAACAATTGGCTATTGAAAAATTTAAGGAAGCATGGCGTCAATACACGATATTGAAAGATAAAATTAATATTGCAGGTGCGCTCTATAAGATCGGCGATTGTTTTTTCTTGCTGAATCAGCCGGACAGCGCTTTTTACTATCATAAATCCGCATTGGACATACGCAGTATTATAAAGGATGGCACCGGTCTTTCTGAATCATACAACAAAATCGGCCTGCTGTGTATCGAAAGCGGTGAATATCCAAGAGCCATCAGAAATCTACGGCTCGGCCTCAACTATGCAGAAAAGGTCAATTCCAACTTGTTGATGCAGCAGAGTTTCGACTACCTCGCACAGGCATATCTAGGAAATAAAGACTTCAAAAATGCATTGATTTACCAGCAGAAGAATGCTGAGATAAGCGAACTTATTTACTCTGAAGCCAGCGAAAAGAAAATTCAGGAGCTGACTACTAAACTGGAAATTGAACAACGTGAAAAGGAAATCAAAAACCTGGAAGAGCTGAATACTCAAAAAGAAAAGGCTTTGGCAAACAGTAGAAAATTTATTGTGACGCTCATAATTCTATTAATTGTAATGGTTGCTGCCGTGTTATCCATTATCTCCATGTACCGCTTTAAAAGGAAGGCGAACAAAGAATTAACAATAAAAAATAATCAGATCAGCGAGCAGAACGAAAAGCTGACTGAACTCAACAGCACCAAAGACAAGTTTTTTTCCATCATCGGCCACGACTTAAAGGGTCCGCTTAATTCGCTTTCGGCATTTTCACATTTATTAATCAACCATACTGCTTCGCTGACGGAGGAAGAGATACGAACGATCGCCAGGGATCTGGACAAATCATTAAAAAACCTCTATGAACTGCTCGAGAACCTGCTGGGCTGGGCACGATCTCAGACCGGTCGTTTGGAAATGACACCCATCGTTGTAAAAATTAGCGATGTATTCCGCGAAAACGTTCGTCTTCTAGGAAAGGCCGCACACAACAAAAAGATAAAAGTGGAAATCATTGCCGATGATAAGCTGGAAGTAATTGTAGACCTGAATTCTTTCAAGACTGTAGTCCGCAACCTGCTTTCCAATGCCATTAAGTTTACGGATGTCAATGGCGTCATCACTATTTTCGCTGACGAATGGAAGGATACTGTTGAAATAGGCATTCACGATACCGGCGTAGGCATGAGTCCGGAGGTTCAGGCAAAGATTTTTGAAATCAGCAGTAAGCACTCCACCCTTGGCACCAATAAAGAAAAAGGCACTGGCCTTGGCCTGATCCTATGCAAGGAATTTATAGAAAAAAACCAGGGCTCCATCCGTGTGGAAAGTGAGGAAGGCGTCGGTACCACCTTCCGGATCACTTTACCCAAGCCATCGAAGGAATCAAAACTTCCGGAAACGGATGCTCAAACAAACATAGTTTTGTAAAACCTCAACAATTTCATAATTTCCATGAAATCGCCATCCAATGCCCAAGCATAAGAAAAAACACGCCAAAGAAGAAAAACTGAACGCTCTAAAGTCCAGCCTAAAAGCTGAAAAAAAAGACGAGCTCCACAAAGAGAAAAAATCCGGCAAGACGCTACAGAAAGAGCTTGAAAAGCTGCAGATAGAACTGGTGAAACTCCAGCATTGGGTACAAAAGGAAAAGCAGCGCGTGGTTGTGGTATTTGAGGGGCGCGATGCAGCGGGGAAAGGCGGCATGATCCGACGCATTTCCGAACGACTAAACCCAAGGGTATGTAAAGTTGCTGCCCTTGGTACACCAACTGAAAAGGAAAAAACTCAGTGGTATTTTCAGCGTTATGTTGCCCATTTGCCAGCCGGTGGGGAAATCGTGCTTTTCGATAGAAGCTGGTACAACAGGGCCGGCGTGGAGCGGGTGATGGGTTTCTGCACTGAAGCCGAATATCAGGAGTTTCTGAGAAGTTGTCCGCTTTTTGAGAATATGCTGGTGCGGTCGGGCGTCATCCTCATCAAATATTGGTTTTCTGTGAGCGACAAAGTGCAGGAAGAACGCTTCCATGAGCGGATCAACAATCCCCTGAAGCGCTGGAAATTCAGCCCAATGGACTTAAAATCCAGAGAAAAATGGGCGGAGTATTCTAAAGCAAAGGATGAGATGTTTCATTATACCGACACTCGAATTGCACCGTGGTATGTGGTACATGCCGATTCGAAAAAGCGGTCGAAATTGAATTGCATTGCCCACCTGCTCAGCAAAATCCCTTATCAATATAAGAGTCAGCCAAAAATTGTATTGCCAAAACTGAAAAAGGACGACAGCTATGTACGAACCCCGATGTACGAGCAGACTTTCGTACCTGAGATTTATTAAGACTATTTTCCGGTAGCTACTTTAAGTGCTTCCGCATCTAACTTTTCATCATCATATTCAGCCTTGGATGAGAAAGGGTCGGAATTCTGCATATTTTGTTTCCAGTAATTAATCCCACCATGCAATACGGAGATATTCGTATAGCCATACTGGACAAGCAATGTGCGTACCTGATCGGCTTGGCGGGTATCGTTGCCGTAAAGCACTTTTGCGGATCCGTCTTTCCAAAAGGTCTCGTATTCACTATCCAGCACTTGTGGCAAGGAAATATTTCGCGCTCCTACCAAGTGGAAATTATCGAATTCACGGGGATTTCGGACATCGATAAATATGACGGAATTGCCAGACGAAGCTATCATCTTTTGTGCATCATCAGGCGCAACGAAATGATTGTCGGCTATCAGTGATGCGTGTACAGTTTCGGCTGAAGTGGAAAATGTAAAGTCATTCCGGCTTTTAAGCGAAATAACGACAAGGATGATCAGCGCCATGATGACGACTGCACCGAGTATGGATATATATGATTTTTTCATTGCTCCTTTATAATCTTTGTCCAATTACCATTAGCTGCAACCTCCGGCGACTTTAGTCTTTTTCTTGGCAGGAACAGGCTTCCTTGGGGCATTATTTGCCGAGGATGCAGAGGCAGCGCCTTCACCCGAAAAATACTGACGTGCTCCCAGCCTTGCCTGGAACGAATTGATGGCTTCGTCCCCAACCGTTGACTCGGGTGCGGTAGGTGTAAGTATGGTCGATATCCAGTTGTTCAAGCCACCTTCCAGGATATAATTATTCTTCATGCCTTTCTGCCTTGTCAGCATCCACGCTTCATTGGCGAGCGTGGAGCCATTGGAATAAAAGACATTTTTTCGCGCCACCTGGTCAATGTAGGGCGCCCATTCAGGAGTAAAAAGTTTATCGAACGGGATATTAAGCGAGCCAGGCAGATTATAAGCTGCAAATTCCTCCGGGCTTCTTAGATCGATGAGCTGATAATACGGATCGTTGTTGATGATGGCATCGGCCATTTCGTCAACGGAAACCACATGGTTTTTGAGCTGGATTTCGTAAAGTAGTTGCTGCGCATCCAATTGTACGGATGAATTTTGCTTTTGAGGTAAAATGGCTGCCACCATACCAAAGCATACGATAATGGCAGATAATATCATTCTTGCGTTCATACCTTTGTATTTAGATTTCATTACTAATGTCTTCCCTTTTAAATTTCTTCTCGGCCATTTCGCCAATCCAGAACATCATCACCGCCGCAACAATGACGATAAGCGCCAGTATGCCATCGCTTACTCCAATGCTATCCGACAGTTTCACCATACCGAGATAATTGGCATTGTAGAGTTTCTCCCACCACGTATAGGTTTCGCCGAATAAGAAAATGCCAACCAGTCCTCCTCCAATGAAATACATGGCGTCGATCTTTCCGATTGCTGCGGCGCACACACTGGTTCCTGGACAAAACCCGCCAATGATGAATCCTGCTCCCATGATGATGCCACCGATGATGGCCGAGGTCATATAGTATTCATTCAAATAAACGAGGCTCATGTCGATCAGGCCGAAATAGTTGAGGAACAGCAGCCCGAGCATGCCGGTAATAGCAGCGGTAAAAAACACCTTTAGCACCGTGATGTCGTAACCGTAAAACATGCCGGCGAGTTTTCTGCTGGAACTAAATCCTGCTTGCTCCAACGTGAATCCAAAGCCAAGACCGATGAGAAACGCGATAAGTAAATTGAGTTCCTCAGGTATTTCGAAAAGGGGTACGATAGGTCCCATGATTATCTATTTTATATTTTAAATCCAGTTTTTTCTAAAGAAATACGCTAACGCGAATGCTGTTCCGAATATCGCCATCATAGTGACATAGCCCGCCAGCGACATCACGGCCATGCCTGTGAGCGCCGCGCCGCTTGTACATCCGCGCCCGAGCTGCGATCCAAAACCAAACAATGCCCCGCCGATCAGCGCCATCATGATGCGCTTCTTATTAGTGATTTTTGGTGATTTTTCCAGCTTGAAGTTCAGCCTGCCGCTTACAGCCCCCGAAATGAAGCCACCGATCAGCACGCCAAATACTTCCAGAACGAGCCAGGCTTTCATGGGTTTTTGATCACCTTCCAGGTATTTGGAATAGAAGGGCGAACTCATGGCATGGCCTTCAGCGACCGTAGCCACGCTACTCACCACCACGCTTTTCACGGCGCCACTCGCGCCAAGGCCCCTACCCGTAAGGTAGAAAGACGCCAACAAAACCAACCCGAGCAGGAAGCCCGCCAGGTAGGGGTTCATATATGTATTGCCTTTTGTTTTCATAGTACTCAAGGTTTATTTCAATATAAATAACGGCTGGCCTGACCTGCATACACAATGATGAAACGCAGGGCAATGTTGCCGCAAATAATGAGCAGCGCCGGGATATAGGCCGGAATATGCTTTCCACGGAGTTCCCAAATCTCCAACATTCCGGGCAGCACCATACCAAGAAATACGGCAAAAATCCAGAACGGCAG
>JBGSYX010000048.1:0-3879 GCA_041750735.1 Cyclobacteriaceae bacterium | reverse complement strand
GCATGCGCTCCATGGCCTCGAAAGATTCATAGCAATTTTGTTTTGCATCTTCAGAACCTGTTGCCAGGTAACGGAATAGCTGACTTCCGAGGTACATTCCTGTCCAGAGGTTATCGCTGTCGGCCACGCGGTTTTCGGCTGTGGACAAATCGCCATTTCCCAGTTGCGTCACATTGCTGTTGATGCCGTAGCGTATGTGGCGCTGGCGCACCTGATCCTCATACAACATGGCCTTATCTTCCAATGTCATGGATTTGAAACAAATCTGGCCGAGGCCTTTATCGGTAAGGACGAGGATGGAATTGTCCGGGCCTTCCGTTATATCGATAACTGATTCACCGGGTAGCCAACGGCGTCCGTAGTAATAATTGAACTTGCTATCGTCACGAAGCATAAAGGCGCCTTTGGTGGAACCGAACCATAATTTACCGTCAATTTCCTTTATGGAGGTCAGTTCAGTCCATGGAAGTTTAGCGTTGTTTGAGGTAATCGAATTACCTGAAATATCCATGCTATAATAGCCATCATTCGTTCCGAGGTATATTTTTGGGGTTTTAGCGGACATGTCAAAACAAGTTAATGATGTGCTGTCATGGATTTTTGACAGTTTTTTTTCGACCGGATCAAAGGCATGGATAGCATTTTCTGAAAGAAGATAGAATGCACCAGCAGCGAATTTTATATCCAGGATCTCAGTGGGAAATGTTTTCTCTTCAAAAAGTAATTCATCATTTTGTACCAAAACCAGGCTTTTTCCATCTGATATCAAAAAAGTAAAATCATCGCCGCCACAGATAATAGTTGCACCTGACAGGGAGTGTTTATTAAATATTTTCCCGGCCCAGGCATTGCTGAAGACAGCCTTGTCATCGAGATATACGAACTGATCCTTGTAGGAAATCAGGCCGATAGTTTTTTTATCGGCCATCGGGCGATAAGTTCGATCAGGTTCCAGGGTTCCCGGATATTGAAAATGTCCATTAGATGGGCGCAGGAGGCCTTTCGATGACAACACCTGAATGACGCCGTTTCGATCGGCGGCTACTTTCTTCAGTTCGACGCCAGGTATATCGACATTAAACTTTATGGCAAAATCCTGAAGATAGGGCACATCCTGATACACTGTCCTCTGTGGGATTTCGACCTCTTTGGTTTGTGAACACGACAAGGCAAAAAGACTAATGGCAATGATCGCTGCAGGATAACCTGATATACTTCTTTTCATCATCTACCTTTTTATCAGCCATACATCAGACACGGATGAATAATCACGCCAACGCAAGTGTGACTCTTCGGGTCGATCAAAGGTGACGCGCAACCTTCCATCACCAACTGCCTGTTTTGGTATTATAAATTCCTTGAATTTCTCGCGCTCTTTGTTGTACAACACAGGTGAAAGCCGTTCCCCATCCACGCGGATGAGCGCATCGCCAAATCCGGTAACCCGAATGATATACCGGGCTTCAGGATCGAGGTCTTCGTATTCCAACACCGGATCATTTTGATACACCTGCGATGAGAGTCGCCACCGGCAATAGCCGTCGTCCCACCAGCCAAAGTCCACGGCATCATACACCGTTGTTTTTACGTGCGGGCTTTTCGCAATATTGGAGATATCGTCGTAATAGCTCCCCGGGCCGGGATTTTCCCAGTTGGCGATGATTTTCAGGCGATCAAGTTTCTCAGCCTCCGAAGTCATTTCACCAATTTTTTTAAACTGATCCTGCAGCCACCATCGGTTGTTCAATGGATAATCAACGAAGTCGAGCATGCATCCGCGTTGCGAACCACTCGCCTGGTATTTTGCTACACTTGTCTGCAGTCCAATGGATTCAAACAACTTTTGAAAATAGGTTTCGATAATCTGTCGTGTCTCTTTTTCGATGGGTTCTGTGTCGGCTTTATTTACCATTTCCAGCGCCGATTTCATGGCTACATCTGCGCCAATCTGCTCAGCCTGATGGAGAACGGCATTCGCCTGAACTTCAAGAGCACTCTCATGGATTAACCTTTCCCGCACATATCAGTCGTAATATGCCCTAACCACCAGCATCTGCCAGCGCCAGTTGCCTGAATATTCAGCATGGGATTTTTCGAGATTTTTCCAGAAAGCCATCGTCACAGGCACTGTTCCATTAATCGCCAATGGCCCAAGCCAGTTTTTTTCCAATGCGAGGATTCCGTCTGCAGTTTCCCGGGCAACACCTGAGCCGAAGAAAAACCGTCCGTATTCTTCCAGAACGTTTTGAATGGGTTTTTCGGGATTCCAGCCGCGCTGGCTCCAGATGATTTTATTCACATCGTCATGGCAGCCATCAGAATACGAAACAAATCCATCTGTATATGGTGCATATTTCCCATGAACATTGGCGTAGTGAACAGGCATCGGATTGATCCCTTCTCGTCCGACAGTCAGGGCAAAAGCCTGGTCGAAGTTGGGCGCTGGATAATCGCAGCGTACATTGTGAGTAATATCAGGATAATGTCGATGCTTGTATTGCGCCGGAAGTCGGTAGCGCGTTTCAGAAATCGATGGACTGCTCGGACCGGAAACCACGCCGCGTAGCCAGGTCGGATTATTTTCCCTGAGGTATTGATAAAAGTAATCGATCTGTTCCTGGCTGAATCCCTGGAGTGAAATACAGATACCGGCATTGGGGTGGTGCTTCACTAATCTTGCCTGAAGCTCTTTTAGAAAAGGCATCACATAGCGCGGATGATTGTCGCCCGGATCGCCACCCGGGATGAAAACATCATTCAGGCCGGGGACAGATTTATAGTTAGCTTCATGGACATCCAATTGTTTTTTGAATACATCCGAATCCGCAAGATCGCCTTCCGCCGGCGTCCAAACCCAGTAGTCGAGATCATAGGAATCGCATATTTCACTCATTTTCACATTCATCTCTGCCCTGGGTATCTTGAAATGTGGGCTCCCATCTTTTTCTCCGATAGGTGGAATATTTTCAATGGCATTCGTTCCGAACAAGGCCAGTTCGCGGATGTATTTATCGTATTGGGCCACCGTCCATGCGTCATAGGAGTTGGCGGTATTGCGATAGCCGATCTGGTGGCCGCGAATGGAATAAGCCGGAGAAGTGGCTATATCCAGACTATCGTCAATAACGAATTTGGCTTTGCTCATCTCGGCAGTTCTGAGCAATTCGCCAATGCCAAAAATCACCGCCCTGGCATCAGCGCCGATTATCCAGATAATTTTCTGCTCCGTCCGGTTTTCAATCCAAATCCGGAAACCCTCCGGCTTCCATTCGGCCAGTGATTTATCTGTTCGCTGCGGAACGGCCCTGCCGTCGATCGAAGTTGAACCGGAAAGCGCTAACGCAATAACAGTTCCTTTGCCTGCCGGCCATTTTTCGCTTTTTTTCCATTGCACTCCTGTACGTTGCCCTACTTCTTCCATAAGTATCCGGCAGGCAGCCTCCCTCACTTGTGGCCTGATATCACCGGAAGCGACGATACTGGCTTCTTTGATAATGACGGTATTAGCCCTAAGGCTAAAACTTGATGCAATCAACAGCATGAGTAAGCCGGCGCCAACATTATTTTTAATCTGAAATTCCATTGTTTCAATAGTTACAAAATCAATTCTATTACAGTACAATGTCGTTTGGGTACCATTGTGCCGGGTTGTTTTTTGTAAAAGAGTGCTATTGGCGGAGCGATTTACCGCGGAGGCGCGAAGAAACAGGGGAAACTTATCTCGTACCAAAGTGAAGGGTGATCATAAATGGGCTAAGTGTCGCGGCAAGACTGGAATGGCAGAATTTGGAGATTTCGCCTTTCTGCCATAGCTTAGTATCAAAGGCTACCAGGCCACATTTTTTCAATGAGAATAGACCAAATCCCCGAAAAGCAGCC
>JBGSYX010000047.1:0-3392 GCA_041750735.1 Cyclobacteriaceae bacterium | reverse complement strand
CATCCCGGGAGGAAAGATAAATATCAGCCTTACAAAATCAATGTTGAGGATATCGAATACCGGTAACCCATTGAAAACTCCGCCGGCCGACCTCTTCGAACGGTTCAAAAAAGACATTCAAAGTTCCGAAAACATTGGGCTTGGGCTTTCCATTGTAAAGAAAATTTGCGATGTATCAGGCTACTCCGTAACCTACGAACACTCAGATGGAATGCATGTCCTGACGGTTGTTTTCAAGTAAATCAGATTTTCTACAGGATCGGCACCAATTATTCTCAGAATCTCATGTTTTCTTTGGATAAGTTGAACATATAAGCCGTTATTAAACAGCATAAACCCAAAAATTAGTTTCCTTTAGATTTTCAGAGGTCTTTTATGGAAATTAGATTACTTTAAAAAAGTTGTTGTTTAATTTCAATTGATAAGCCACCGGGGATTAAATTTCCCGGTGGTTTTTCTTTTGTACCACGTAAATTGAAATCGCTTTTCCTGCCCTGCTGCGTTGTCAATATTTTGTGCTAAGTTTGCTCCGTACAACTTGTCAATCATCTATGAAACATCCATGGCATGACATTAGCCCGGGCGATAAAGTTCCTGAATTTGTCAACGGAATTATTGAAATTCCAAAAGGACGGCGCGCCAAATACGAACTAGATAAAAAAAGCGGATTACTCCGGTTAGACAGGGTTCTATACTCATCGATGTATTACCCGGCAAACTATGGATTTATCCCCAGGACATTCTGCGACGACAAAGACCCGCTCGATATTCTAATCCTTTCACAAATAGAATTGGTAACTCTGTGCCTGGTTCCAGCCAAGGTGATTGGGGTAATGCACATGTTGGACCAGGGCGAGGCGGATGACAAGATCATCGCTGTGGCCGAAAATGATATGAGTGTGATCCACTATAATGATGTATCGGAGTTGCCGGATCACTTTTTCAGGGAGATCAAAAACTTCTTTGAAGACTATAAGAAGTTGGAACACAAAACGTCTGTAGTAGAAGAATTTGGTGGTAAAGCTGAAGCATTGGATATTGTAGATCGCGCAATTGCTGATTATAAGCTACGGTTTACCAATTAATTTTGCCTTTCATTTGGTGCGCATTCCGCGCTCCAGCATTCTGTGTAAATAATCCTTTTCGAAGGTCGGAAAATCGGCAGTCCTGGTTTTGATGTCGTTGTTTTGCTCGGCAAATTGTTCATATGCAGCTGTTTCTGTAAGGCGTTCTTCCACTGCCAGTAAATCGTCGTATGGCCCACGTGGCGACATCAACTTCACTAGTACCGGAGCTGTTTCTACGGCGATAAACAGTAGCACAATAAACCAATTGGCCAACCAGATGGCATTACTTTTTTTGGTGAGGTTGCTTAGCGCATCCATCCTGGCTGCAGGTCCAGCCATCCTGTTGCGTTCAAGCGCTTTAATTTCTTTGTCCATTTCCATTTCGATCTGCTGTAGCCTATCTTGCTTTTCCTGGATGAGCGTATTATTTCTATCAACAAGCTCCTTTAATTCTGCCTCAACCATGTCAGCATCAGCTTTTTTCAATTGATAAATTGGTCCTGCATTACGACGCATGCTGCCCCCTGTACCATCGGCCTCTTGCTGAGCCAGTTGTCTGAGTTGGTCCCGGCTATTAGTTTTTGCTTCGATTTCGCTTTTAAAAAGAACAATCTCCTTGTTCTGTTGTTCCTTCTCTCCCACATACCTACCTTTTATACTTTCTGCCTTCTGGGAAAATGCCACTTTTTCCATTAGTTCAAGTTCGGAATTGATTTCTTTTTCAAAGACTTTTAGCTCCAGTGGCTTAACGATGACAATGGAAATGAGAATGGCCAGAATAAGCCGTGGAATCGCCATATAGATTTCTTTCTTCAAATTACCTTGCTTCCGCATGCTGGATACGATGTAACGGTCCAGGTTGAAAATCATCAAACCCCATACTATTCCAAAGGCCATGGATAAAGCTATATTTTCGAAAACGGTATAAAGAGCATAAGAGCAGGCGATAGCCGCGAACAACCCGGTAAAAAAAACGGTGGCACCAATACCAGCATATTTGGAGGCTTCCGTCGGGCAATTTTGCAACAGTTTCCTGTTTGCCCCGGAGCAAAGCCAGAAAAAGGAGGTGATTTTTTTCAATGTGAAATTAAGAGTGGTCTACTTTCAGTCAACAATTATGCCATAGCGTTGGAATGGTTATAACGCAATTATCTGTATTGCATTCTGTACACAAGCGGACATTTGGCCGTTCAGTTTTATGTGTATTTTGATATTCTCACGGGCTTTTGTAGTTTGTATTCTCAAATGCTAAATGATTGAACTTCATGATCAAAACGCTTATTGTACTACTTTTCATACCTATTGCGGTAACTATAGATTATGGAGTAGACAGTGCTATTGTTGAAAAACATCTCGCGTCCAATATCTATAACTGGAATAATCTTAAAGTTGAAAAAACTGCTTCAGGAGAACGTCGACAAATACTGGATGGCTCAACAGATGAATTCGCCCGTCTTGAAATTCATGCGACAACACTAACCCCTGGCCAGGCGCCCCATGCCAGTCATACGCATGCTGAGGAAGAAGAATTGATCATAATTAAAGAAGGAAGTATAAAACAAACCTTCGGTGAGAAATCTATGATATTGCCGGCAGGCAGCGCGATTCTAGCGCTTACCGGTGTGGAACATGGTCTCAGCAATGTTGGAAGTACCCAGGCCACTTATTATATCATAAAATGGAAAACCCACGATTTTACCAGGGATTCGAAAGACACTTCACCCCAGTCATTTATGATCAATTGGGATGAAATAGAATTTAAACCAACTGAAAAGGGCGGACGACGTGACGTATACCGATCAGCGACCAACATGCTGTCTGAGCTTGAAATGCATGTCACCACCCTAATGCCTGGAATGACCAGTCATGCACAGCATACCCATGCTGATGAAGAAATCATCATTGTCTTGAAAGGAACAGTCGAAGAGACAATCAACGATAAGCCATATAAGGCAGAGACCGGCTCCGTTATATTCCTGAAATCAAACGATCCTCATGGCATCAGGAATATGGGAGATATTCCCTGCGAATACTATGCAATTCGATGGATTCCCAAAAAAATTAAAACATCCAATTAGTTTTTCTGTTAAAGGTTCAAGTTTACCGGTAATTGCTCATCGATCTCATGGAAAAGTACTACTACCTGCTTATAAATCTCCTATCCATACTTTTCCCGCTTTTATTCAGTTTTGAACCGCGTGTTACGTTCATTTCGCGATGGAAGGGCTTATTCCTTGGAATCGGTATTACAGCAACGGTATTTATCATTTGGGATGCCATTTTCACGGAGATGGGCATTTGGGGTTTTAATCCTCGCTACCTCAC
>JBGSYX010000046.1:0-2670 GCA_041750735.1 Cyclobacteriaceae bacterium | reverse complement strand
GATCACGATCGCAGCGGTCATTCTTTTTTTAATCACAAGAAAATTAAAACTGTCAATTTCTTTTCCAAAAAACAAAATTTTGCTCACAATCCTCTCGACACAAATAGTTGTAAATGCCCTAGGATTATTGGTTCCTGATGTCAGCTTTGACGCCGTTTGGTACCACTTGCCCGAAGCCCAAAGTTATGCGACGACGGGAAAAATCTCGAAAATTCCCGAGCTTTATTACAGCACGATGCCGAGACTGGGAGAAGTTCTTTTCGCCAGTGGATATTGGCTCAGCAATCCCAAAATCATCATGTTTGGAATATATCTCTTATTCTTAGGTATCGTGTACCGACTGGGCAAAATATATCTCACTCAAAATCAATCGCTGTTATTCGTAATAATCGCGAACTCATTATATGTCATCGCTTGGCAATCCACCGCCGGTTATGTTGACATCCTTCGCTCACTCTTCGAACTAGCAAGTCTCGCAAGTCTTTTAAGTACACCTTCGAGGTGGCTAAAGGCAAGCTCACCTCCAAGGTGTACTTTGATAAAAGCTGGTATCTTGATGGGTTTGGCTCTATCAGTCAAAATGCAATCATTAATTGGCTTGATCGCATCTCTAGTATTAATTTCAAAAAATCGTAAATCATATCTCTTATATCTTGTATCTGCTTTAGTCGTCTGTTTCCCCTGGTACTACGATAATTACCTTCAGTCGGGTCATCCATTTTATCCATTAAATAATCCGGCACTTCAGCAAAATCTTGCCACACATTCCAATACCTCCGGACCATTTGCCTGGGTTTTATCTCAAACCGCAAAAATTCCCCTGATTCCGCTCCACCTCTCCCTCGCCCCCGAAAGCCAGCTCACCCCTCTATTATTGATTTTATTTCCTCTTCTATTTTTCAATAAACAATTACTCGTCGTCTCGTCGTCTCGTCGTCTCTCCGCTTACACCCTTATCTTCCTCATCCTCTGGTGGTTCCTGCCCCCACCAGAAACACGGTATGCACTGACAGGGATCATCTGTTTATTGCTCTTGGAATTCATCGCACTTTTCAAATATCACACCCCTTCTTTCAAGCTAATCGCTGTAGGATTTGTCCTCATGTCAGTATCAATAAATATGGGCATCAGGCTGGCAGTCACATACAAAAATATCCCTGTTATGTTAGGCAAACAATCCCATGAAGAATATATTCAAAACCACACAACTGACTTTAACCGTGAAAAAATGGAAAAATACTACTCAGGCTACTGGCTCAAACTTGTCAATTCCGACCCCGTCCGGTAAGCTGTAAGCATTGTTAAATTGTTTGAAAATTAGTAATTGGAAATTGGAAATTAATCTGTATGCCCCAACTATATCAAGCTCGTGTATCCGAACATACCCTTCTTAAAGGAGATTATCATTGGTTTGTCATTGATTTGCAGACGCCAAACACGCTCGACTTTAAAGCCGGACAATTTATAATGCTCAATGTTCCGGGAATTCCTGCCAAAAAAGCGTATTCAATCGCTTCTTCTCCTGCAAATACCGGCCAAATACATCTACTCATAGACGTTGGTCCTCAAGGTGATGGGACGCTTTATCTCCAATCCCTCAAACCAGGTGATCCTGTTAGTTTTATGGCCCCGGCAGGACAATTTGTCTTAAGCGATGATCCGAATGAGCAAAAATATGTACTGGTGGCTACAGGATCAGGCGTAAGTGCGGTCAGAAGTATGGCTCTCTGGCTTTTACAAACTAAACAGTTTACTGGTCCTATTGCTCTCCATTGGGGCATGCGGTTTGTTGAAGATATTTTTTGGGAAGAAGACTTCAGGATAATGGAGCGGCAATTCCCCAATTTTCATTTTGATCTAGTCTTGTCCAAAGCACCCGAAGGCTGGCCACTGTGTACCGGACATATCAATGATTGTCTTAATAACCATTATGCGAATTTTGACAACACCGGCATTTATATGTGCGGTAACCCCACCATGATCGAAGGTGTCACGACACTGCTCAATTCGAAAAATGTCAATCCCATCAACATTCATCACGAACGCTTCGGCTAGTTTCCAATAAATACAAAATTGAGGTACACTGGTACTACTTTAATAGGGCACTGCCCGTGAATTTTTGGAGGAAAATATATGTTCGATGATCAAAACACAAAAACCCCGCTAACAGACTTCCCTGCTGCTGATCCCGTTGTTCCTACACCTGAACCAACGCTTCCCGCATCTCCACCCGCCCCCGTTTCCCCACTCACTGCACCACTTCCCACGCTGCCCGTAATGCCTCCAGCTCCTGTCCCAGTACCTGTAGTTCCCTCAGTACCAGTTATGCCACCTGCACCCGTCGTTTGGCCTGAACCCACACCGCCGACTGCTGTAGTCCAGCCTGCTCCCGTAGCATTCCCTGTACCTCCGGTCATGCCACCTGCGCCCTCGACACCGACCCCCGTCGTCACTCCTCCCGTTGTCTCTCCTTCTGTTCCCTCTGTTGCCGCTGCTCCCACCACTACACCACCCCTCACCATGCCACCCCAATCATCAGGTTTGGCAGGAGTATTTGAAGGTAAGGGTGCTGGAAAATATAGAGTAGTTGTCATCAAGGATAAATGCATTGGTGCAGCATCCTGTATCGCTGTTGCTCCCCGGGCATTCAAGCTGAATGACGAGCAGATC